>JBNKOV010000078.1:0-12760 GCA_050294955.1 Holophagae bacterium | reverse complement strand
CACGAGCGAATTTTTTGCAGGATCCTCAGCCAGGCATGTAGATATCGACCAGGATTTGCTTGTTATTGGCAGCCGCCTTTTCTTTTGCGCTTTCAATGCTGTCTGCATGGTCGCCTGCGAACAGAGCGGCCGTGGACAGCGCCAGAAAGGCTGTAACAAGAAGTCTTTTCATATTTTAATTCTCCTTGGATTTTTGACCGAGGATCGCTAGAATAGGATCGTCGGGCTCTATCCATTATATACTGATTGTTTGGCTGGAAAGATGCGTCCCATTCTCAGTATATGGCATGCCTTGCCGCTTTTGGGCTCTGTGAGCCGAGTGGTTTTGGCCAGGCAGGTGTTTGAAAGGCAGTAGGATGGCGCCATTTGCTATATTTGCCCTGTTTAACCGGGCGGTTGGCCTCTATTTATTTGAAATATTTTAGACTGTTGGATTTATGAAGGTTCTGGAGTTTTTAGAGAAATCTATTTGGAGGATGGAATGCGTGTGATGATTTATCTGTTGTTCACCATCTGCGGGTTTGGCCTTAAAGCTGGCGTTGAGGATTTGGATCAGAGTTTGGACAGCATGCCAACCGAGGTTCTCCTCAATGACGGGGACTTGCGTATCGTCAATATTTTCAAGTTGCAGGCTCAGGTTCTGCTGGAAATGGCGGGTCGGTCAGAGGATGAGATCGTGGCTGCTATGGAAGCCCGGGTTTATACGCCATACAAGGCTTTTTTTGACACGACCTACCATGGGGATGAGAAAATCTTTCGCCTACTAACCACCCATTATGTTATGAAGCAAGAGCCGCCCGTCACGGCCCAGATCCATGAGTTATTGGAGACGGATGTCATTGAAATCTATAGAAATGTCGCTTCAGAATTGATTTTAAAAACGGGTCAAAGGCCCAAAGGGACCTGGTTCCTTTTTTGGGGAAATGGGCAGTTTGACATGGGGTGTCCATCACCCGGTTTGTGCATCGTGGATTGGGCCTTGCAAAAGCGGGGGAAGCGACAAATCGAGGCTTTATTGCCCCACGAGTTGACCCATATGATTCAAAAGGAATTACAGGGTGATCTGAGTAAGACTGTTTTGAATGAGGTGGTTACAGAAGGGTTTGGGAGTTATTCCAGCTATCGATTTTGGGAAGGGGGATATTCCGAGGCGGCCTGTCTGCTTTTTTCCGATGAAGATTATGATTGGTGCGTTCGCATGGAGGCTGATATCAAAAACGCGGTGCGCGGGCTCATGGAATCCAAGGACCAGGAGGTCATTGCTCGGTTGACTCTAGGCCAAAAACCCTTTAAAGCGGGTTGGCCGGATCGCCTTGGGTATTTTGTGGGTTTTCAAATCTGCAAGGCGTTTGAGCAGAAACAGGGTCCGGGGAGCTGGAAACGAATTTATAAATTGTCTCCTGAAGAGGTGGTGGCTGCAAGTGGTTATTTCGACTGATATTTGATGGATTGGCGTTCCTTCTCTATTGAAACTACGGCGCCTGGCCCTTCCTCAATGGCGGTGGCGATTATTGGACGCCCATCCTGTGAGCGGCGCCATTCTCCAGGCCTGGAGCTGGGAAACAGGGGTTGATTTTCAGGGGTCTCCGCTAAAGTTCCTGGCGATGATCATTTGTCTGATCTCCGGAAAAACGCGCAGTTGGAATAAAAAGAAAGATAGGAAAAAGGTGCGCTTGTTGTCGTATGTCACAGAATCTCGTATAGAAGGGCTATATATTTAACAGTGTCAGGAGCGCTGCCGTTTTTGAAACTTCTGCCCATAAGATTTTTTTGCGGTATTGCTGCTCCTGACATGTGATGTATTCTTCACTGTATCGTTCGCCGACCTGGTGTTCGGCGTTTTTAGGCGTCCGTGGTTTTTATCCAAGCAAAGCAACGGAGGAAAGGTTGTCCGGAATTCCCATCCACGTTATATGGATTCTGTTTGCGTTGTCGCCCATTTGGAGCGGCGCGAGCAAACCTGGCCTGTCATTTTCGGCGGACGGTCGATCCCTGGATGTGTTCTTTGAGAGCGATCTGGCCAAGGGCAGCGTGGTGGAAATCCATTACTTTGATCACGAAACCCACGATGAGACTCTGTCGTTCCAGGGTTTGGAAAGCGAGCGGACGCTGAGCTTCGACGCTACGGAAAGTATTGCCTTTGCTATTCTTCCATCGCCGGATGCTCAAAAGGAAGGGGAGGCGTCGCCTCGTGAAGCGGCCCATCAGCAATGGCGCGTCATGACGTCTCAAGCCAGCGCGCCCCATCAGTTGGCTTTGAAGAATTACGGCGAGGAAGACACCCTTGTTATCGTGAAACGCATCCTCTTTGACGGCGATGTTGTGGAGCAACGGGAGATCCACTTGGAGAAAGACGGCGAAATAGCTGTGCTGCTGGATCGGGCGAGTTCTCCTCAAAAGAGGTCTTATTTTGAGGTGGACGCCGCCCAACCTGTGGGTTTGATTGTTTCCGCCTTTCCCAGGCTCTAACAACCATCTGCAATGGTTGGGTTAGCCGTATCTGCCTTCAATATAGTCGGCGGTTTGCTGGTGGTCTGGGGTGACGAACATTTTTTCGGTGACGGTGTGCTCCACCAGTTTTCCCATGAGCATGAAGGCGCATTCGTCTGATGCGCGCCGGGCCTGAGCCATATTGTGGGTGACGATGAGGATGGTGTATTCGCCTCTCAGTTTCCAAATAAGCTCTTCTACGGCTTCGGTTGCTTTGGGGTCCAGCGCCGAGCAGGGTTCGTCCATGAGCAGCACCGTGGGTTTTACGGGGAGCAGTCTGGCAATGCACAGCTTTTGCTGTTGTTCCAGGGAGAGTTCGGTGGCCTTTCTCTTCAGCTTATCTTTCACCGTGTCCCATAAGAGCACCTGTTTTAGGGCGTCTTCTACGATGCGGTCTTCTTCCTCTTTTGGGGTTTTGCGATTGGGGCTGTGGAGGCGATGACCGAACAACACGTTGTCGCGTATGGAGATGGGCAGGGGATTGGGGCGTTGGAACACCATGCCGATGTGCTTGCGCAATTGCTCCGGCGCCACATTCTCGTCGTAGATGTTTTTGTCTAAAACCGAGATGCTGCCTTTGGTGGTAACGTAGCCCAGCCGTTCATTGATGCGGTTAATGGATCTCAGCAAGGTGGACTTTCCGCAGCCTGAAGGGCCGATCAAGGCGGTAATCAGGCCCCGTTTCACCTCAAAGGTGACATTGAATAGGGCCTGGAAATCGCCGTACCAGAGGCTTAAATCGTTGACATGGATGGCCAGATCTCCGGCGGCGGGCTTTTCTGCTTCCACTGTGCTTGTGTTTGGAGTATTCATGATTACCCTTTTCCTTGTCTCAACCAAACCGGCCATCAATGTAGTCGGTGGTTCGTTGATCTTTTGCGCCGCCCGTGAAAAGGGCTTCGGTTTCTGCGATTTCCACACATTCCCCGTTGAGGAAAAAGGCGGTTCTGTCTGCGAGACGTCGGGCTTGCTGGGTGAGGTTGGTGACCAGAATAATGGTGACCTCTTTTCTCAGATCCTTCATGACGTCTTCAATGCGCATGGTGGTGACCGGGTCTACGGCGATGGAGAACTCGTCTAAAATGAGCAGTTCGGGATTTTGAGACAGGGCTCTTGCTATGGTGAGGCGTTGTTGCTGTCCGCCAGAAAGCAGGCTGCCCAGAGAGTCCAGGCGATCCTTCACTTCGTCCCAAAGGGCGGCCCGAGTGAGGCATTGCTCTACGATGCGGTCCAGCTCTTTTTTGTCTTTTACGCCGCGCCACTTGGGAGCAAGGGCCACGTTGTCGTAAACGCTGAGAGGCAGGCCCACGGGCAGGGGAAAGACCACCCCAATCTGGTTGCGCAAGGCATAGACATTGCGCCACGTGCGCACGTCTCTTCCGCGAAACAGGATATCGCCCTGCACCTTCATTTCCGGGTTGAAGAGGTCCATGCGGTTCAGGGTTTTGAGGAACGAGGTCTTGCCGCTATTGGCCGGGCCGATGATGCCGAAAATCTCGTTTTTTACAATGTTCAGGGATACGTTTCTCAAGGCGTCGTGATCGCCGTAGCTGATGGTGAGGTTCTTCACCTCCAGCAGATTGGATGGATTGGTTGCTTCATTTACCATTTCTTCAATCTCCTCAAATACATGCGGAAGGCGATGGAGATGGAGTTCATGATCAGAACCAGGGCTATCAAAAGCAGGGCCACGCCATAGGGGATGTGTTCGGGCACGCCGGGAACCTGGGTGGACACCACGAACAGGTGCAGGGACAGGGCCATGGTCTGGTCGAAAACGCTCTGGGGCAGAAAGGGCAGGAAGAATGCGGCGCCGGTGAACATGATGGGCGCGGTTTCTCCCGCTGTCCGTGACACTTCCAAAATAACGCCGGTCAAGATGCCGCTGATGGAGTTGGGCAGGACCACCTTGCGAATGGTTTGCCAACGGGTGGCGCCCATGTTCCAACAGGCCTCTCGAAAGGATTGGGGCACGGCCTGTAGGGATTCCCGGGTCGCCACAATGACCACGGGCAGGGTCATGATGGCCAGGGTGAGACTGGCGGCGAGGATGGAGGTTCCGAATTTAAAGAACATCACAAACGCGCCAACGCCAAAGAGGGCGTGAACAATGGACGGCACGCCGGCCAGGTTGATGATGGCCAGATTGATCAGGCGCGTCACCCAATTGTCCGAGGCGTATTCAGACAGGTAGATGGCCGCCGCCACGCCCAGAGGCACGGAGAAGATGAGGGCGCAGGTGACCAGGGCGATGGTGCCGACCAGGGCGGGGAAGATGCCGCCTGCGGTCATGCCCTTCTCTGGCGATGCAAAGAGGAACGTCCAACTGATGGCCGGGCCTCCTCGAATGATCAAGACGGTGAGAATGATAAGAACAGGCAAGATCAGCAGGGCCGTCATGACCCCAAAGAGGATCTTCACCTTCTTTTGAACGGCTTCATTGCGTTCGTTGAGTGCTGTAGCTTGAAACATATTTAAGACCCTCGGCGGCCGCGGACGATCAAGTCGGCGGTCAGGTTGATCACAAAGGTGATGATGAAGAGGGTGATTCCCAGGGTGAATAACGAGCGGTAATGATCTGAGCCCACTGCGGTTTCGCCTAATTCGGCTGCAATGGTCGCCGTGGGGGCTCTCACGGAGTCAAAGATCCCGCTGGGAATGTGAATGGCGTGTCCAGAGGCCATCAAGACGGCCATGGTCTCGCCAAAACCCCGGCCAACGCCCAGGAGCACGGCGGAGATGAGGCCGTTTTTGGAGGCGGGCAGGACCACTTTCCAGACCACTTGCCAACGGGTGGCGCCCATGGCCTCTGCGGCCTCGCGATATCCCTCCGGCACGGCTTTCAGCGCGTCTTCGGCAATGGTGGTCATAATGGGCGCCGCCATGAGCCCCAGAATGACGCCTGCATTCAGGATGTTGAGGCCAATGGGTACATTGAACAGCTTGATGATGACCCCATTCATGATGCTGAGACCGATGAAACCCCATACAACGGAAGGGATTGCAGCCAGCAACTCGATGAGCACTTTTAATATTTCCCGGGTTCGTCCCGTGGCGAATTCTGCGATGTAGATTGCAGCGCCCAAGGAGAAGGGCACGGCGATGACCATGGCCATGCCGGTAATGCATCCGGTGCCTACGAACAGGGCGAAGGCGCCGTAGGTGGGATTGTGTTCGGATGTGGGCCGCCAGCGAGGCGATAAGAGAAACTCTTTTATATTCAGGGTTTCCCAAATGAAACCCAGTCCCTCTTTGGTGATGAAGACGAAGATGCCCAGGATGAAGATGATGGCCGAAATGCCGCCGATGAATACGATCATCTGCACGCATTTGTCGATATACCAGTCGGCGTTTCGACGATCCATTTCTCCTAAGGGCGCGGTAGGTGAGGACTCAGGCTGATTCATCAGTCCGCCCCCTCGCCGCGCATGGTGGTGAGGAGATCTCGAACCGCTACGGAGATTTCCCGGTAGGTTTCTTCAAAATCGGAGGCCTTGTCGGCGTCTTTGCCGTCTAGAGATGGGACGTTCCATTCCAATGCGACGGTGTGAAAGGGGATATCTGAAATGTAGTCGGATACTGGGCCTGCAAGGCTTACCACCACGTCGTAAGAACTCAGGTTGGCTTTCTCGAACTCCACTGAGCGGAACTCTTCTCGTGGGGGCATGCAGCCCTTTTCAGTGAGGTTGTTCAGCCAGGATTCGTGGGATGCGTCGCTCGCTTCCAAACCCGCGCTTACAAATCGGCCCGAATTGGGGAAGGCCTTGCGGCCAACGGCCACGGCGGTTCGGCTGTAGACGCCGTTGTCTCTGTCCAGGAAGAGCACCCGAACCGGCTTGCGTTTTTTGGTTTGACCCGTGACCACAAAAACGGTCTCTTCGCAGATGTTCTTGGCCTGAGAGGCGACCCGGCGAATGCGACTGAGGATCACCATGATCTTGAGAATCTGATCGATGGGTTGGTCGCTGTTTTGGGCCAGTTCTTCCAGGCCCTTTTCCAGGTAGCCCGCGACTTGATCCGCGTAACTTTTGGCGGCGCGGGCCTGCTCGGCGTCTCGTTCGATGAAGGCTTGAATGGCGCGATGCATCATTTCAAAGGCGTCATTGGCGAGCTGTTCTGTAATCTTCGCCAGCTCGGGGGTGAGAGGCTTCTTGATTTGCACCACTTCGCGGCAGATGGATGAGGCGTAATCGCCAATTCTCTCCAGGCCAATATTCAGTCGCATGACCGAAGAAATGAAGCGCAAATGTCCGGCGCTGGGCAGGTGTCGCGCTACGAAGTAGTGACATTTCTGGTCGATGTCTTCGGAGCGCCGGTTAATGGGATGGTCGGCCAAAATGGTTTCGTAGGCCAGCTTCTTGTCCAGGGTTTTCAGGGCGGCCAGAGCATTTCTCAAATTCTGCTGAATCTGTTCGGCCACCTCTGCGATGGTTTGATTAAGCGTGTCCAAATCTTGGGCCAGTCTCTGATCGTAAAGACTCATAAAATTCTCCACAAAGGCGGCGTCTGGGCTGGATCAGCCCATGACGCCATGGTTTCTAGAATTTACCGCTGTCTGGGGCTGCTTACTCGGGGCAGTCGCAATCGCGCACAGGTGCGTATCCCTTCTTCTTCAGGATGCACTGGCCTTCGTCGCTGAGAACCCAGTCCATATATTTCTTAACTTCTCCCGTGGGCTCGCCCAGGGTGTACATGAACAAGGGGCGGGCAATGGGATAGGATTTGTCGCTTGCGGTGGTGATGGAAGGCGCAACGCAAGGCTGGCCGTCTTCCCCAACGATGCACACCATTTTGATGTGGTCGGTGGCGTAGGCAAGGCCGCTGTAGCCGATGGCGCAAGGGGTGTGTTCCACCAGATCCACTACGTCTTTTGAACCGTGAAGATCTCTAGAACCCAGTTTGAAGTCCCGCTCCTTGCCCAACACGGCGCTTCTGAAGTAGGCGTAGGTGCCTGAGTTGTTCTGACGGCTCACGCGAATGATTTCCTTGCTGTCGCAGCCCGGGATGGTGATGCCGAGATCTTCCCATGATTCCGTTTCGCCGCCCTCGCCGTAAATGCCTGCGAGCTGTTCCAGGGAAATGGATTCGATGGGGTTGTCTTTATGAACGAAAACCGCCAGCGCGTCGTAGCCGACAATATGCTGCACGGGGTTGTGGCCATTGGCTTTAGCCAGCTCGATTTCTTTTTCTTTCATGGCGCGGCTTGCGTTGGCGATATCCACGGTGCCATTGATTAATGCCGCAATGCCGGTTCCGGAACCGCCGCCGCTAACGGCCAGCGCGACCTTGGGGTCTACTTCGCCATAGGCTTCCGCCCATGCTTGGGCTACGTTGACCAGGGTGTCGGAACCCTTGTTTTGAAGAACCACCCGATCACCGCTCTTTTTTGTTGTTCCTTGGTCTTGTGAGCCTCTAGGCTCCCCACAGCTCATTAAGAAGATCGCCAGGAAAATGCATCCTACTACTCTCATCATGTTTCTCTCTCCACCGTATGTCTGAATTTCCACATCTACAAAAGACCTGTCATGTCCCTTCGAGGTGATTATTTGCGGGCTTTGTGAGGCTTGTCAAGGCGTCTTGGGCGGCGATAAAGGCTTCAGGCGACATTCTAACAATTGCCTGACAATAGCCCCACAATGCGCTGATTATTTCCTAATTTTTGGGCCTGAAATCGCGGTGATTCGAATGGCCGGCCCATGGCGAATTTTCCTTGTTTTTGGTTGATTTCAAATGGCATGGGGCGCCGGCGTACAATACATAATATATTGTGCCCCAATGACTCATGCCATGGTTTTCTTACGGACGGCGCATGGGCGGGAGGCGGCCATTTTGAGCGTCGTCTCCGCGCGCTGAAGGCCCTCTCAGTTTGTGTTTGAATTGTTAGCGAGCTGTGAGGGCTCCCGGCTATTTACGGGGACGCTGAGAGCGGTCTGAGCCGAATTGGGTCTGTGCTCTTCCCTTTGTCGAATCTGTCCTTGGGTAGGTCGATCAGGTAAATTGAGGCGCGTTTCCGGCGGGTAAGACGGATGAAGCCTGTTGTTTGAACACGGAAAGGTAGACGGTGTAGTTTACCCAGCACATGATGGGCAAGGTGAACATTCCCAAGATGGGAATGGGTTGCAGGCAGATGAGGAACAGGTTAAGGATGCGCACGAACCACTTGGTGAGGCAGCCGGTGGCCCGGGGTATGTAGCATCTCAATCCTGAGAGCAGGTTGACCCTGTAGTAGATGATGCCAGGAATGAGGCCCAGAACGGGGATGAAGCTGAGACCCATGCAGATGAGCATGGTTTTGGGTACTTGAGCGCCCATCTGGTCCAGGTAGGCGTTGAGCGTTTCCCGGTTGGCGAAGGGCGGGTGGCCGCAGGCTGAGCAGACCTGGGCGATTTTCTTTTCTTCAAATCGGGTTCCGCAAAAGGAGCACCGTTTCCGGGCAATCATTCGGTGTCTGTGGCCGGCTATGTTGATGACGATATCTTTGCGGATCATGCCCATGAACCCTATCTGGTGGACCGGTTCCCGAGCGGCCTTGCAGCTATGGCAATGGGGTCCGCAGAGGTGGTTGGGGGCCTGGCAATGGGCGCATGGAACCTTTTTCTTTTCTTCTCTGTAGCGCAAATACTTGTTGAACAAAAAAAGGCCAAGAACGGTGACGCCGGTTACGGCCAGGGCGAACATGGGGAGGATGACCGCGAAGAGAATGCCGATGGACGCCATGCCGTCTTCCAACCAGCTAAGCAGGCCTTGGGCGCCCAAATCGTCATCCTCGTCGGCTTCCGCCATGAATCCGAAAATGGCGCCGCGCAATTGGGCGACAAAAAAGACGACCCAACCCAAGATGAATGACCAGGTGTAGGCGAAGGAATGACCCCACACATACTCGGAGGTGGGTCCTTCTTCTTTGAGGATTTGCACCAGTTCGCTTAAGTTGCCATCTACCAGGTTGAAACAGAGAAAAAAGGCGGTTAAGGCTTTGATGGCGGGCTCCGAAATTTGGAGAAAGGCTCTTAAATCGGGGGACTTGTTGACCGCCATTTCCACAAGCGACATGATTCCCAAGATGATGAGCGCGTTGTTGCTGGTCATCCAGTGGGGCAGGCCCGCCACGAGTTGAACCCCAGCTTCTTCGGCCAACCAACTCCACTCAGGGCCGACTCGCGCCACCAGCGCCGTCGCAAAAATGGGGATGATGGCTCTACTGGCCAGCAATGGGACGATGCTCAGCGAATAGATGTAATACATAAACATAAATCTGCCCTCAAATTGGTGATCCGGCCCGTCTCAAAAAAATTTTAGTAGGCCTTGCCGTACAGCTTTGAGTCATATTAGCATGATTTTTGGGTGACGTCTAAGTGAAACTGAAGCAGTTTTCCAGGTGATTTTTGAAGGAATTAACGGCCCGGGTCAAAGCGGCCCGGGTTTCTTATGTGGCAGGAACCCGGTTTGTATGAAAACCGGGTTCTCAAATATATTGAACAGCCCCTTTAATAGTAGGCTGTTAGGTTGAGCAAGGTTTATGGGTTTTTAAATGTTGGGCTGGCTTGATTGTTTAATTTGCAAGATTGTACGCAGTTTGCTTAATTTCCATGGGGTTGCGAATCCCTGTGTCGTCGAAAATATTAAGAAAAGAAAACGCAAGAAAGGGGTTGAGTAATAACTCAAACAGGACGAAAGGTAATAGTGGTTGATGTCATTGCCTCAATGGCAAGACGCATGAATTCAGCTTGAAAAATAATAGCTGTATGGCGGTCTTGCCTTAAGGGTTTGCTTCCTGAGTTGTCCAATTGGGCAAGTAGGCGCTCGGATATCATGAAAGATCATTTCGAAGAAAGAGGTTGCATATGGTGGGTACAAATATGAGGCGTGTGGCTTTTTTGGTTTTACTATCATTGACCGTTTTGTTTTCCAGTTCGGCTCTTGCGCAGCAGAAGGCGCCGCCCAAGCTTCAGGCTGCGCTTCTCATGAAGCTATTGGCCTTTTACAATAACCTGGGCGATGGTCCGTTCACCATTCATGTGATTGGCGCGCCGGAAGTGGCGGCGGAGCTGAAAGGGCTGGTGGGGAAACCCGCTGGCAAGGCCTCATTGAGCAAGGTGACTGAGGGCGATATTTCCGGCGGCGCGGGCGCCAAAGTCATTTACGTAGGAACCGATGTAGCGGGCTCCATTGGCTACACCCAATCCAATAGCGTGTTGAGCGTCACGGGCGTGCCGTCTTATGTAACAGACGGCGTCACCTTAGGCGTGGCAGTAGAGAACAACAAACCGGTGATTCTGCTCAATCTGTCTTCAAGTAAGGCGGAGGGCATTAACTGGAACCCTGCGATTCTGAAAGTGGCGGAAACCATTTAACCCATTTATTCAGGTTGGGGCGGACCCAAGGCCCGCCCCAAACTTTGGTTTAATTAGGCATAGCGCTCTTCATAAACTGGGTTAATTCGGTCTTCATTCTGGCCAGGGATGGCAGGTGAATGTACATCATATGCCCGGATTCATAATAGGACATGGTGATGTTGTCCCGCAGTTCCGGGTCGAGATTCATGTGGTTGAAGGTGTACTCGGTGGCGAAGAAGGGCGTAGCCAGGTCGTAGTAACCGTTGGCGACAAAGATCTTCAGATTGGGGTTCTGCTCCAGGGCGGTCTTTAACCTGGGCGCCACGTTCACATAGCGATTGGTGAAGCCGTCGTAGTTCCATCGACCGATGCGACCACCCAGAATTTCGTAGATGAGGTCGCTCTCAAATTTGAAGGTCTCGCGAACCAGGTGGTTGAGGGTGGCGGTATAGGGGCCTTGGATTGCGGCATAGCTGGGATCGGAGCCAAAGCTGAAGCCGCCGTCGTTTCGGTTAATGCCCTTAAAGCGACTGTCCAGGCGGCCCACCCGGCGGTAATCGTCCCGCAGCAGTTCATCCACAAAATCGTAGATTCTGACGCGCAGGTTGACGGAATCTACATATTCGGGCTTCAAACCGGTGAAATAAGCCACCTTGTTCACCATGGCCTTGCGTTCCGAGTCGGACATGGCGTCGCCCTTGACCAGGGCCGTGGCGTATTCGCCCAGGGCGAAATCCCGGGCCTTTTGAACCGTGGCTTCCAGGTCGCCCATGAGTTCCTCATCCAGCTTTTTATGGTACCAGGCGGTGGCGGTGTAGGTGGGTAAAAAGAGGATGTAGGGCAGGTCATTGCCCAAATCGAAGCGGGCGGTTTGAAAATTGAGAATGCTGGAGACCAGCATGACGCCGTTCAGGTAGATGCCGTGTCGGCCCTGGAGATATTGAGAAAGGCCTGTGGCGCGGGTGGTTCCGTAACTCTCGCCAATAATGAACTTGGGAGAAGACCAACGCTCGTTTCGGGTGAGGTAGAGCCGGATAAACTCGCCAACCGATTCAACGTCTTCTTCCAGGCCGTGAAACTGGCTGGCCTTTTCGTCGGGGGCTGAACGACTATAACCCGTGCCAACCGGATCGATGAAAACCAGATCGGTCTCGTCCAGCAGGGAGGACTCGTTGTTCACCAATTGGTAGGGCGGGGGATAGGGGTTGCCGTCTTCATCCATATGCACGCGCAAGGGGCCTAAAACGCCGAGATGGAGCCAGACGGAGGAGGAGCCCGGGCCGCCGTTGAATGAGAAGGTGATGGGGCGTTTCGCCATATTGTCCATGCCCTTGCGTTTGTAGGCAATGTAGAAAATGCCGGCAATGGCTTTGCCGTCGTCGTTCTTCAAATGCAAGGTGCCTGCGGTGGCTTCATATTCTATTTTTTTGCCGCCAATGGTGGCGACGTGGTTGGTGACCGAGGTTTTCTCGTCTTGGATCTCAACCGGCTTCTTCATCTTCTCGCTGGAAGAGGCCTTGTCTTTTGAGTCTCCCCGGTGGGGGGGTTGTGCGAGTAGAGGCGCAGTGATCATGAGGGTTAAAACAAAATAGACAGAAAAAATTCGTTTATGCATAAGCCTTCCTTTAAATAAAGGCCTGTTGAACTGTAAGGGCCGCGCCTTGTGCAAACTACCGAATTCTTTCAGGTTTGGAAAAACCCACCGCGCCTGGTTTTGCCCAACCTGCTCGATGTCGTCTACACTCCACCGCTTACTGCTCGGAGCAGGCAAGATGCTATCGATTCTAGCTGTTTATGAGGCAAAACTCAAGTTCTTGCAGGTTGTGGGCGGTTTCTATCCATAAGATCGGCTTGGGTTGGGGTGGTTGGGGTTGTTTCAATTCCGCTGAAAGCCCTGGCGCCCGGGTTTGTCGCTTGTGTTTTGGTTCTTGGATCTG
>JBNKOV010000077.1:0-12788 GCA_050294955.1 Holophagae bacterium | reverse complement strand
GGCTTCGATACAGTGGTTTCCAAAGTGGGGAAAGATAAAGCAGGGAAGGCTGTTTTCTATTGTAAGTTGCCAGAACGATTGCTGCCCCCTGGCAAGGATTATCGCCGTTTTATAATTCATCCCAATGGTTCAGCCAAGGTGTTGGTAAGCACCAACAAAGGTGAGAAAAGTCTGAAGTTGCCCATATACGATCTTTCCGAGATGGGGATTAATCTGGTTAACGAAACCGATGTAGCCATCAATATCGGCACAAAATTTTATCAGGCCCTGGTCACAATTGGCGGTGGGCAGGCGCATCTGATTGACATGCAGGTTGCTAATTTGAGAAAAGGCCCGGCGGGTCTCATGTTGTGCTGTGGGTTCACAACCCCGCCCCGAGCGCTTTCTGAAATGTTGTCTACAGCAAAGGGGCTGGTCCCAAAGCCTGCGTCTCCAAAGAAATAAATGCACTACCCAAAATCACCCCACCAGTTTATGAACCGTTGTTCGAATAAAGTTCATTACATGGTTGGGGTCCCTGCTTTTGAGAGGAAGGGAAAGTACGCCCTCGGGCGTTAGGCTGATTTCGGGGTCTTCTTGAATCCAGGTGAGTACGATTTCCGGGTTGACTTGAGCCTCTGGGTGGAACCGGATGCGGAGCTTGTCCTTTTCTCGCTCTACCTGCAAGATTCTATTTTTTGAGAGATACAATCTCAGTTCCTGCTCCAGGCAGAGCTGGTCAGCCACTAATGGAAGGTCTCCATAGCAGTCTTGAAGGGTTTCACGTAAAAGCGTTAAAACGGATTCGTCTTTGGCGCTCGCCAGTTTTTTATAATAGCTCAAACGTTGGTTGGTATCCTCGATGTAGGACCGTGGCAGGGCGGCTCCAAATCCCAAGTTGAGATTGCAATGAATCTGATCTTCTATGGGTTGGCCCTTTAATTCATTGACTGCCTCTTCAAGCAGCTTGATATAAAGATCGTACCCAATGGCGTTGATGTGTCCGGCTTGTTCACCGCCGAGCATATTGCCTGCGCCTCTTAGTTCAAGGTCCATGGCGGCAATGCGGAACCCAGACCCCAGGTCCGAGAATTCCTCCAGGGCCGCCAGTCTTTTTCGAGCTAATTGCGTCATTCTGGAACGTTCAGGCGCTAATAGATAGGCGTAGGCGGGTTTGTCGGATCTACCAATGCGACCCCGCAATTGATAGAGTTGACTCATGCCAAACATGTCGGCCCGGTTCACTATCATGGTATTGGCGTTGGGAATGTCTACACCGTTCTCGATGATGGTGGAAGCGACCAATATATCCACTTTTTGATTCATGAAATCCAACATCACCTTTTCCAGGCGCTTGCTGTCCATTTGTCCATGGGCTTGGGCTATGGTTGCATTGGGGACCAATTTTTTGATATTCACTGCAACCTGCTGCATGGTCTCGACTCGGTTATGAATAAAAAAGACTTGCCCGCCACGGTCCAGTTCAAAATTGATGGCGTTTCGAATTAATCCTTCTCGGGATTCCGCCACCATGGTGCTGATTGCAAGCCTGTTCCTGGGCGGCGATTCAATAACGGAAATATCTCGAATTCCAGTAAGAGCCATGTTCAGCGTTCTTGGAATGGGTGTGGCGGACATAGAGAGCACATCCACCTGTTTTCTCATCTGCTTCAGTTTCTCTTTATGGGATACGCCAAATCGTTGTTCTTCGTCGATAATAAGAGCTGAGAGGTTTTTGAACTGTACGTCTTTGCTTAATATGCGATGCGTCCCAATGAGGATGTCTACGACGCCGTTGGCGGTTTCTTTCAGGCATTTTTTGATATGTGTCGTTGAGCTGAATCGTGACACCCATCTGATATTGACGGGGAAATTGCGGAATCTGTTCTTGAATGTATGGTAATGTTGAAACGCTAAAACTGTAGTGGGACAAAGCACCGCGACCTGTCTTCCCTCCAGCGCCACCTTGAAGGCCATTCGCATGGCTACTTCTGTTTTTCCAAATCCCACATCACCCACTAGAAGCCTGTCCATGGGTTTGCCCAGGTCGGCTTTGATATCCGCGACGGCCCTTAATTGACCTTCTGTCGGCTCATGCTCGAATTGTTCTTCAAATTCTCTTTGCCATTCCGTGTCAGGTCCGTAGACCTGACCCTGTGCTAACCTTCGTGATGCATAGAGTTTTAAAAGCTCGGCGGCCATTTCCCGGACGGCTTTTTTAACTCGGGCCTTGGCTTTGGTCCAGGCTACGCCCCCCATCTTATCTAATTGAACCGATGTATTCTCAGAGCCGAAGCGTTGGACCAGATCTAGCTGGTTTAAGTGTACGTATAGCTTTTGCTTGTCCCGGTATTCCAAGGCCATCATTTCGTGGCGTGCGCCGCCCGCTTCCATTTCGATCAAACCCAGGAACCGCCCAATTCCATGGTCGAGATGGACCACGTAATCTCCAATTTTGAGGTCTCTGAATTCGGATTGGAAAATAGTTTTGCCCGAGGGTTGGGGGCGTCGAGTTTTTCCGGTTTTGGACCAAATGTCCTGCTCACTGAAAACTACAAGCTTTTCGTCCGGCCAGGAAAATCCCGTGTCCAAGGAGCCAATAGCCAGGTGAAAGCCTGGATTCAATGGGGTTGGCAAAGGGAACTGAATGGAGGTGGAATGATGACCATCTTCCTCAAGGCTCTCCTCCATTTTGTGAAGAAGGCTGGCGTTATGACAAACGATAACGATTGCCTGGCGTTTGGCCTGAGGCTCCCAATGTTCCAGAAACCGCTTCGTGTCGTTTTTGTATTGAGGGACAGATTGGGTCAAAAAGTTTTGATCAATTTTGCCCATCTGCAATTGAAAATGATTTATGACTGTGGCTGTTTCAGGTAGCTGAGGAGAGTCTGGTTTATCTAGAGCGTAGACTTTGCGAATCGGAGCAAAGAGTTGGTTCCCTGATGAAAGGGTCTTCACCTGCAGTTCCATCTGTGACAGAAAAGAGGCCATTTCATCTTGGATAAGGTCGGCGTCTATCACGTAATGAATACATTCTTTCTTAATAAGATCATAGAAATGGCAGGTTTCCGAGAAGAATAGAGAGGTAAGGTGGAGGTATCCTGGAAAACGGGATCTGTCACGCACCTGGCTCACCATTTCCAGAAAATGTCCCCGCGATCCCGTCTGGTTCCAGAGCTCCCCGCCCATCAGAGAAAAGGCTTCCGCTTCTTCTGGTCCGATCATCCACTCATACATGGGCAACACGCAGAGGTCGTCTAAATTGCCAGAAGACCTTTGGGTGGCGCTGTCTAAATGTCGGATTTCTTCAAGTTCCTCGTCAAAGAACTCCAGGCGAAAGGCCTTGCCGTGGGCAAAGGAATAAATATCCAAAATACCCCCTCTTTTGGCAAAATCACCCGGTTGGTTCACCACATCCACTGAAATGTACCCCATGGAGACAAGGGACCTTGCTAGAGCGGAAAGGTCATATGAGTCTCCGACTTGGAATGAGAGGCGGGGCGCAATTAATTTTTGCGATAATGGGAGTGGCTCAAGATAAAGCTGAGGCGTGGTAATAATATAATCCCAGTCGTCTCTTATGATCGCATCCAGAGAAAGCAATCTGGTGCGTCTTGTGGAGGCGTGTATTGTGGTAAAGGAGAAAGGCGCTCCTTCAAGAGGCGGGAGAATATGGATGCGAGCATTGGGTTTGAATGTGGCGCACCTCTGAGCAATTGAAGAAAGTTCTTTGGAATTTGGAGTCACGATTATTGCGGGTTTATTCAGACCCGTCAGGTAAAACATGTCAGCGGATCCGCGCAGGCCATGAAAATGACTTATCTGGCCGCCTCTTAAATTAAATGCAGTCATGGCCTTTTTGGAACTCCGTGTGAAACCCTGGGGAAAGAACCCCTGGAGGCATCAGCATTGTAGCACAGACCCACTCCTGGGTGTCTGAGAGGAGAATGGGCTTTTTACAGTCAGGGGTCCTATTGGAAAAAGGCAGGGCAACCTTATTTTGAGTAGCGGATGGCGAATGCTGGTTTGCCAATGTTCTGGGCTAAAAAATATTTTTCGCAGAGAATCCGTGAAAGTAATTTGTCCAAGACCCAAGGATATGCTAGGCTTGTAGATGGCATTGTGATGGTATCGGCCATCTGCAATCGCCGGGATGGATTCATCCCCTGTTAATGGCATCATGGACAGCCTATGGGCATTGCCTATAGGCTGTCTTTGCGTTGAACGTGTTATCCCGGCGGCCAGTTAAAAGAACGCCCTCCGAGAAGATGAACGTGAAGGTGAAAAACCGTTTGACCCGCGCCGGCGCCGTTATTGATTACCAGGCGGTAGTCTTCTAAGTTCTGTTCTGCGGCTATACAGCGAGCTCGGTACATGAGTTTTCCTATCAAAGCTTCGTCTTCTTCGGTCATGCTTGAAATCCCTTCGATCGGTTTTTTGGGAATGACAAGAATGTGGATGGGGGCTTGGGGGCTAATGTCGCGAAAAGCGCAGACATAATCGTCTTCATAAATGAAATCTGCTGGAATTTCACGATCTATGATCTTTTGAAAAATTGAGCCCATGGAAAGAGAATCCTCCTTTTGTGTTTATGCTCCGTGTTGCGGGTCGATTATGGGACCGACCCGCAATTCTTGGATTATCTACCTCGGAATTGAATGGAGACAACCATCCATACTTTCACTTTAACACCTAACTTTGTGGGTGAAGAGAAGCGCAGTTTTTTTGTCAATTTCTTTGCTTTTTCCGTCATGCCATAATCATCAGATCCCGGCTCCAAGGGGCTTTTATAAAGAACTGCTTCTTCTACTCGCCCATCCTCATCCACCAGGGCGCGCATAAGGAATAGGACGGTTTTATCTCGTGGAATAACGCCTGCTCTTACCGCTTTTTTGGGTGCGTCCAGGATTTCATAACCTTCTAAAAGGGTGGGGTGCTTCAGGAGTTGATCGTCAATGGGAATGAGGTCGCCTTCCTGGGGCGGGACAATTTTCACAGAGGTTTCGGGCGCTTCAACAGGCATGTTGTTAGATGTGTCGGGCTGTGGCTCGGGTTTCGTCTCTGCTGGGGATTCTTCTTCGGCTGCTTCTTCAGCGGCTTTTTGCTTGGCCAGAATGGCGGCTTCAGCTTCTTTTTGAGCCTGAATCTTTTTTTCCTCTTCCTGGCGGGCCTTTTCCTTCTTCTCAACTTCGGCCTTTTGACGTTGCAAAGCAGCCAATTGCTCTTCGATTTGTTTTTGCTTTGCTTCTTGGGCTTTGATGGCCTTTAGAGTCGCAATTTCCTCGTCCATGCGGTTCATTTCTTCTTCAAGTTCCCGCTTTTTGCGTTCCCTTTCCCGCTGTTCCTGCTCGTTGAGTTGTTCGCGAAGCAGTTCATTTTGACGCTTCAATTCTTCTTGCTGTTTGGCGAGCTGATCTTCTTTCAACCGTTCCGCTTCCTGCTCAAGCTGGACCTTTTCGGCTTCAAATTTATCGACTTCGCCATCACCCCCGCCCTTCATAAAGAAGAATCCAGCCACCACCACGGCGGCTACAACGGCAAGACCAATAATTAAAGGCATTTTTGATTTTTGCTTATCGGGAGCGCTGACAGCAGTTGCAGCGTAGGGTGCTGCGGAGCTTGTTGCAGGGGTTGGCGCGGCTTCCTGTTTTACAGGAGTTGGCGGAGCGCTTGACACTTGGGCGGGCGCTGATCGCACGGGCGGTGGAACTGCCCCGCCGGAATAGTCTCGCTCCTTTTCTTCTGCTATTTTTTCTGTGAGCGCTTCCATTTCTTCTCGGAAGGCTGAGTGCATGAAGAAGGCCAAATTGAAGGTGGTTGGGCTGTACTCTCCTGAATAAAGCAGTTCCTCCATGTCCTTGGACATTTTCTGAATGTCGCCATAGGCTGTCGGTGCAGAAGGATCTAGAGCCGAAATGAGGATATTGGCAATTTGAGTGGGAATCTGGCCGCCTTCGGCTTCTAATACTGCGTTGGCTATTTTGCTTGAAGGGTCTCCGGGCGCTTTGTTAAAGTTTTGGCCGGTCAACATCTCAAAAAGAATGGCCCCACATGCATAAATATCCAACTGGTCCCGATCTCCCATCATATCAGCGCCGGGGGGCGCGAAATTTTGGTAGTAACCGTCCATCTCGGGGAAACCGCCAGCGCAAGAACGAAGGGCGGAGCTTAGCGCAAAACCCTTCAATTTCACTTCGCCTTCATGGGTAATCATCACAACCGCAGGGTTTACGAAGCCGTGGGTGATATGGCGGCCCTTGGCGTAGGCTAGAGCGGATAAAAGCTTGCTGACGACCAATAAGGCATGATCTACTGAAAAAGGAAACCCGTCTGTCTGGCAACGATTCAAAACGCCTGAAAGTGAAAAGCCTTCTTGATACTCATAAATTGAGGCCAATTGGCCATCTTCATTGAGTGACTCCACCTTTTTTTGGATATTGGGGTGTTCCAATTTCTTTGAAATCACACTCTGACTCAGGTAATTCTCCAAAAAACCGGGTTTTGAGGCCAGCTTTGGATCAATGATATCAGCCAACAGGTTTCTTGCCAGCTTGCCGTTCTCCAACTCGCCCGCTCTCCACGACGCTCCAATAATGGTCTCTTCTTGAGACTCAAGGAGCAGGTACTTGCCGATTCTATTCGTTCCACCCATGATTAACGCCCTCCTGCGACCGCTTTTCTAAAGTTATCTAATCATAATGCGATGCCCAAATAATTCTAAGCATAAATTTTAAAAATCTCGCACATGGGCCGGAATCTTCCGTATTGACCATCTTGAAGTGCGGGAGGGAGGCCTGTCTGCAATCCAGATTCCCAGCCGCGATAGGTTAAAAATCCGACGCCAGCCACTAAAATATACCATGGTCCCGATAATCTGCAATTGTTTCCCTTGTCTTTGATCAAAATTAATCACAAAAATCGGGAAATCATTCGTAGCGAATGGGTGTAAGAGGAATATGGCTACGCGCTACGAGACCAGCTTCAAGTGTGATGGTGTCCCATTTTCTGCATTGTCCGCAACGGGCTTCCCAGCCTTTGTAAGGCGTTTTACAGTGGGTGCAGACAAAATCTTCGCCGTCAAAGCCACTAATGGCCGCCAGCCGGGCGAGGTCTTCCGATGCCTCATCCAACCTGCCCCGACGAGCCTTCAGTTCAGCGAGGTAGTATAGGAAGCCGGGGATGTCGTTTAATTCGAAACGCAGGGGTTCAAGAATATCCAACGCTTCATCGGTCATTTCGAGCTTATAGTAGAGTTTTCCAAGCTGGAATTTTACCAGGGGTCCGCCCAACCTCACAAGAAGCTCCCGATAAATTTGAATGGCGTCTTCGGGACGTCCCTGTTCCAAGTAGAACTGTTCAAGTCGGTCCAAGAACACGGGATTATGGGTTTGTTTAAAGGCATGTTCATAAACGCCAAATGCTTTTTCCACCAGGCCCATAAGCATGTAGGTATCGCCCAGTCCAAGGCTTGCAGGCACAAAATCTGGACATTCTTTTAAAATGCGTTGGTATTGATCGACCGCTTTTTTGGGTGGCAGATCGTCTTGTCTCCGGGTATTTTCGTAACGGTAACCCGCAATGACTGCCGTTTCGGTTTCAACACCCAGTTCCTGTAGCTCTCGAACCAGATCGAGGCATTCCGGCCAGGCCCCCTTACGGTCGTAGTGAGCTAGCATTAAACGTCTTGCTCTCACGGCATGTTGAGGCTGGTTCTTTACCATTGTGCGAAGCGTTTCTAAGGGAGATTGATTTGTTGCGGCCAGAGTTTCGGCAAGCAGATACCCGGCCTCAACACTCTGGCTCTCTTCAAAGAGGCGCTCAAGCATGGGTATGGCTTGGTTCGGCTCGTCCATGGCGAGGTGAATGCGGGCAGTTAATAATTGGTCTGAAGGTTCGTTGCTGGTGCTTGTATGGGCCAAAGCCCCAGCATAGAATTCATGCAGAAACTGGTCTCGCGCTTGCGCCGCTTTTCCTTGGAGGACGCCGGTGGACTTGCGCATCTTTTCATCGGATCGGGTTTTCTTCATGACTTTGGCATATTTAACCGAGAAATACGCGGAAGGCAGAATAGCGGCTAAAATCATGCCAAACACCAATGCTTTGACGACCGTAAAGGCGTACCCCAAAAACACAAATTCCTGGTGAAGAATTTCCTGGTTGTGATCATACATGATAAAGCGAATTGGCGCTAAAATGCCAATGGCCATCAGGATGATAATCACAGCAGTTTTGGGTTTCATGAATCAGCCCTCGTGGTGATAGGGGTGCCCGGCTCTAATGGTGAGCGCCCGATAGATTTGCTCGCATAAGAAGACCCGAGCCAGCGCATGAGGCAGGGTCATCTTAGATAAAGATAACATAAAATTGGCCCGCTGTCTCACGCTGTCCGAAACGCCCATGGCCCCGCCTATCAACCAAACAATGCGTCGGCTCCCAACGCTTGCCTTTTCCGTGATGAAAGTAGAGAGTGCTTCTGAGGTTAAGAGCTTTCCTCGTTCGTCAAGGAGGACCAGAAAGTCTGTGGGGTCAACACATGAAAGAATTTTTTCCCCTTCCTTTTTTTGAATGGACAACAGGTCCCCTGTCTGTTGAGCCTTGATGACTTTAACGTCCATTCGGGCGTAGTGACCTATTCTGGCAATATACCGTTCACACAGTTCGGCTTCCGGCTGGCGTCGATTCTCCTTGCCAATCCAGATTAACCGGGTTTGGTTCACGGCGCCTCTCCACCTTCATAGGCGACTTCGGCTTCAGCCCAAAGTTCTTCAAGAGCATAATAAGCTCGTTTTTCTGGTAGAAAAATATGGACGACGATGTCGCCAAAATCCAGAAGACACCATTCTGCAAGGGACAATCCGTCCATGCTGAGCGCCTGGTTTCCTGCATGCTTGGCGCGGGTGTACATTTCTTCACAAATTGCTTTGACCTGGGTCGTGGAGTTGCCGGTCATAATCACAAAATAATCGGCGAAATCGCAAATGCCATCCACCTTCAGAGCCCTCAAATCGTAAGCTTTAAATTCTTCAGAAGTATCGATAATCAGCTTTAACAACTCATCTGTTTTCAATTGCGACTCCTCAGGGGATGTCCCCTTAAATTTCATCCAGAGGATCAATGTCACTACTGGAAGGTTCTTCGGGCTCTTCAATGACAGGGGTTTGTGGTCGATGACTCTTTTCTTCCGTGACTCGTTCATGGAGATAACGGATCAGTTGGTCAATGCCGGAACCGGTTACTGAGCTGATTACAAGATATTTGATGTCAGCGTTTTCCAGTTCTTCTGCAAGGCGGGCCATTGGCTCTTCCTGTTCATGGGGAACGTCTTCTTTGGTAAGCGCCACAACGATGGGCTTTCTGCTTAATTTCTCGCTAAAAGAACGCAATTCGTTACGTAGAACTTTATAGCAGGTGTAGGGGTCTCTTTCGGGATCACTGGGATCAATGAGCATAAGCAGCAGGCTGGTGCGCTCGATATGTTTGAGAAAACGAAGGCCCAGGCCCGCGCCGTCGTGGGCCCCTTCAATAATGCCCGGAATATCGGCCACTACAAAACTGCCGTAATCACCGGCTTGAACCACGCCCAGATTGGGTTTTAGCGTGGTGAAGGGGTAGTCGGCCACTTTGGGTTTTGCGGCGGAGATTCGCGAGATCAAGGTCGATTTCCCGGCGTTGGGAAAGCCAACAAGGCCCACATCCGCCAACATTTTCAATTCGAGTTTGATCCATAGCGCGTCGCCGTCTTCGCCCGGCTGAGAAAAACGCGGCGCTCTCAGGGTGGAAGATGAAAAATGGCGATTGCCCTTGCCGCCCCGACCGCCTTTGGCCACTATTATTTCGTCGCCCTCTTGGGTGAGGTCTCCCAAAATGGCGCCAGTCTCCCTCTCCCGCACGATGGTTCCCGCCGGAACATCCAGGATCAGAGAGTTTCCGCATGCGCCGGTCATGTTGGAGCCGCGACCATTTTGGCCCCGCTCGGCGCGATAGTGCCGAAGGGTTCTCAAAGGGAGGAGGGTGTTGAATTCTGGGCGAACCTTGAGAATGACATGGCCGCCATCGCCGCCATTTCCACCATCTGGTCCGCCGAACTCTACGTATTTTTCCCTGCGGAAGCTGGTGCATCCCGCGCCGCCATGTCCGGCCTGAACGTAAATCTCAAGTTCGTCGATAAACATGTAAATTAACCTGTGTCGGTTCTACGGCTTTGCGCTGTTCCCCAATCATTAACAACAATTGTAGGAGGGAACCGACCGATGTGCGTTTTCACTTGCTCATAATCGAGAGTTAAACGCAAAGAAGCCGCAGCTCATAGACAATGGGCCGCGGCTGTTCTAAACTTTCCGACTTATTGTTCAATCGGCGTGAATTTCGATAAATTTACCGTGTCTGCCCCGATCTCTGAAGTGGACTACGCCGTCGATTAAGGCAAAAAGCGTATCATCTTTACCGAGGCCAACATTCATGCCCGGCTTGAACTTGGTTCCCCGCTGCCGAACGAGAATGGATCCACCGGTCACAGTCTGACCGCCATATCGTTTGACGCCCAGGCGCTTCGCATTACTGTCACGGCCGTTTCTGGAACTGCCGACACCTTTCTTATGAGCCATAATAAACCTCTAATGTCTTATCCTGGGATGGATTCGATACGAATGGCGTGAAAACCTTGACGGTGACCATTCTTCTTGCGGAAGGTCGATCTTTTACGACGCTTCAAAACGGTAATCTTTTTGGCGCGACCCGCGTTCAAAATGGTGGCGGTTACCTTGTCGCTCAATTCGGGCTCGCCTACAACCAGACCGGATTCGGTTTTGGTCATGAGCGTTGCCAGTTCAACCTGATCCCCTTCGGTCTTGCCGGGGAACAATTCTACATTGATCACATCACCTGCAGAAACAGTGAACTGCTTGCCGCCTGCCTTTACAATAGCGTACGATTGCATGGATCTAATCCTCCATCATAGAAAACGACTCACAGAGCCGAAGTCGCAGTCTACCCAAGAAATTCACCGAAGTCAAGAAAAAGATGACATGCATGGTCTCTTCGCTGGAATTTTCGGTTTTTTTCATCTCGCTTACAGCTCTGAGTCTCTCATGGCGTTGTCTTTCTTTGCCTCAATTTTCTGAATGCGTTGGTACCTGCGGCGAGCGACTTCCTGCAGGTCTACGGTTCTGTCCGATTCGTCTACAATCTCGCCGGTAAGCACTTCCAAAACGTCTTCTAGAGTCACCACTCCGGCCACGCCTCCATACTCGTCCATTACCACAGCAAGATGGCGCCTTTCCTTTTGGAACATCTCCAAAAGATTGTCCGCTCTCATGGCCTCTGGAACGAACCGGACTTTATGCTGTAATTCCGAGACGGTTTTATCGCCGTCCCCTTGAACAATAGCAGTCAACAGCTCATTTTTCATTGCCAGCCCTGTCACCCCGTCCCGAGTCCCATCGGTGACCAGCATTCGGGAATGTTGAGACCGGATAATATCGTCTGCAACTTCCCGAACCTTTTGTTCGCCAGTAAGGTAGGTAAGCGTCACTCTGGGTGACATCACATCCGACGCGGTTACATTATTCAGCTCAAAAACCCGTTGGATGAGTTCGGTTTCTCTCTTTTCAAGCACGCCTTCAGTCAGTCCAATGCGCGCCATAAGCTTGATTTCCGATTCGTTTACTGTATGTCCCTCGTTGCCCCGAGTTAGAGGTCTGGTTGCGTGCTCAATGCACCAGATGACAGGCGTGAAAGACCAGGTAAGCCATTTTATGGGAATTGCCGCCAACAAACCGATTCTTTCGCAATACCGTTCGCCGAGAGTCTTGGGGATAATTTCAGCAAAAAGGATGACCAATAGGGTCAGAATAGCTGAGAAGACGCCCAGTTTGTGGCTTCCAAGAACATCCGCAGCAATACCGCCCACGAGAATGCTTCCTACAATGTTGGCAATATTATTGAGTATGACGATGGTGGAGATGGGGCGCGTCATGTTCTCACAAATGGACAGAAGTGCAAGGGCTGACGCCTTTTTGCTTTGGGCGAGTGAGCGCGCTCGGACCAGGGAAACTGAAAATAGGGCAGCCTCTGCCCCGGAGCACATAGCGGATGCCACGATAATAATCAAAACGGCTACTATCAGGCCTAGCATGTCGCGATCACCGCTTTAGGAATTTTGTAATCCCTCTTTTTCATTTTAAGCTCATCCAAATTCCTCTTCACCATCCGATGACCTCTTATACCTCATAACCGGTCCCCGCTTCAAGGATTTCAAACGTTTCCTCTGAATATTTCCATCTTTTCCTATTGGGAAACTACTATGCCCTGACGTATGATGTCCTTTGCACGATGAAATGAGGAGGCACGCCATGAGCGTCATTCGTGATCGGATCACAGAAGAAATTAAAACTGCTATGAAGGCGAGGGACAACAATCGTCTGACCACTCTGCGTATGATTAAAGCGGAAATCCTGAAGAAGGAGACCTCTTCCGGCGCCAATGAAATAGACGAAAATGGGCTCATCTCACTGTTGCAGACTATGAAGAAGCAGCGTGAAGATTCTATCGCTCAGTTTGAGAAGGGTGGACGCCAGGAGCTGGCGGACAAAGAAAAAATGGAAATTGAAACCATTGAGACCTTCCTCCCCAAACAGTTGACGGATGAAGAGCTGAATAAAATTGCCGCAGAGACTATTGCGGCGTTGGGTGTAACGGATATGAAGGGCATGGGTCCAGTCATCAAGGAAGTAAAGCTGAAAACTGCTGGGGCTGCAGATGGCAAACGCATCAGTATGACAGTGAAGGCGTTGTTGGCCTGAATCAAAGGG
>JBNKOV010000076.1:0-12822 GCA_050294955.1 Holophagae bacterium | reverse complement strand
CAGTATCCAAGTAGTCCCAGAGATTCACAAGAAATGACAGGTCCTTCTCCCCAATTTCAAGAAACCTTTCCTTGCGATCCATTCGGGTGTATTGGTCCGAACCGCGCTGGCGCCGCCTCTGTTTCAAAACCACATTTTCTCTTGCAATTCCAGCTACTTCAGGCGTCACCAGCAGCACCTCATGCAAGCGACGTTCTACTTTGTCCGCTGGAATATCCGCTGGCGCCTGATATTCCTGAATCACAAGGTGATCACCGTAGAGATCGATGGCGACATTGTATTCAGGCAGATCGGCGTCGTAGAGCCGCCAGGCCTGGAATCCCTCGCGGCGCGCCCATTTGCCCAGATGTTTCATGTTCTTTTTCAGGCGGTTGCGGAACATTTCGGCCCCTGCGCTGAGCACAGCTTGGCCGCCATCCGCCAGCTCCAACTGCTCGCCGCTGCGGCGCATTTCCCAATCAGGCGTGATTTGGATGTTCAAAAGCTCGCAGGGCAGGGAGCCGTTGAATAATTTATAGCGTTTCTCTGCCCGATACCCCAGTTGTTTTCCCAAACCGGGCGTGCCAGTGAAGATAGATGCTTGCCAACCCTCAAAACATTTCTTCAGGGCATTGCCCAGAACCTGGTAAAGGGCGGTTAGTTCGGAAAGCGAGCCCAGGCGTTCCCCGTAGGGCGGGTTGGTGATCACCAGGCCTGGACTGGCCGGGAAGGGATCGTCTTTCAGCCATTGGCGCAGGTCGCGGCGCATGACCTTGATCTTTCCTTCTAAGCCAGCCCTCTTAATGTTCATCCGGGCGTGGTCCAACACTTTCACGTCGCTGTCGTAGCCAGTAAAGGAGAGCCCGGATTGTTCCAGCTTTAAAAGGCCTTTATCTCTTCGAGCTTCCGCTTCCTGACGAATGCGAGACCACACGCCCGTATCAAAGCCTGTCGTGGCAAATACGCCAAATCTTGAGCGAAGGAGACCGGGCGCCATGTCGGCCGCCATGAGGAAGGCCTCCACCAGGAAGGTGCCGGAACCGCAAAGGGGATCCACCATGCACCCTCCTTTTTCGGCAATGGCGGGCCACCCCGCTCGCAGAAGAACAGCAGCAGCAAGGTTCTCTTTCAAAGGGGCCGAACCTGCCGATCTTCGATAGCCCCGTTGGTGCAGGGCCTCGCCGCTCAGGTCAAGGGCGATCCTAACAACATCGCGCTTAATGCTCACGCTGATCCGAATATCGGGGCGGTCTTTGTCCACGGAAGGCCTTTTGCCAACCGCTTCTCGGAAGCAATCGGCTATGGCGTCTTTAATCTTTTGGGCAGCGAACTGGCTGTGATTGATCTTCGACCGGTTCACCGATGCATCAACCAGGATGGTTTTCTCCACGTCAAAGAGTGAAGGCCATTTTAGGACTTTAACACCTTTGTATAGAGAGTCTTGACCCGTCGCCTCGAATTGGGCGAGAGGCTGCATGATGCGGCTGGCCAGACGGGAATGGAGCAAGGCCCTATAACAGGTGGCTACATCGCCTTCAAAATGAACGCCGGCAATGGTCTGTTTGATGTTTTGGGCGCCCAGGTCTGAAAGCTCCCGGGCAAGCAATTCCTCCAGTCCCTTGGGACAGGCGGCGAAATAAGCGGTAGTCATGAAGCTCCCCAGTGGCCGTTCGGGCTATGAAAGGGGCGACCCGCAGGGGCCGCTCCCTATAAAAAAAATCAACTGTGAAAATGCGTCAGCTCTACAAATTCGCTGTAGCGTTTGTCCACATCTTCTTTAGACAGAGAAGCGCAGCGGTCTACGGAAAAGGACTCAACGGTAAAGGAGCCCATCACGCTGCCGTAGATTACGGCCCGCTTCAATGTATCAAAGCTTAAGTCGTTGCTGGCGGCCAGGTAACCCATGAAACCACCGGCGAAAGCGTCTCCCGCACCCGTTGGATCCACCACTTTGCAGAAGGGGTAGGCCGGAGCGGCAAAGACCTTATCGCCTTGGATTAACAGCGCGCCATGCTCGCCCTGCTTGATGCACAGGGTTGTAGGACCCATCTTTGCAATGGTTCTCGCCGCGGCAATCAGATTGTGCTCGCCGCTCAACATCATGGCTTCGGAATCGTTGAGCAGTAAACAGTCCACCTGGGCCAGCACTTCCAATAAATCGGATCGGGTGTCCTTGATCCAAAGGTTCATGGAGTCCAGCGCCACTACCTTGGCGCGTTTCGCCATCTGGTGCAGCACCTTCAACTGGAGCGAGGGGTGGATATTGCCCAGGAAGACGAAGTCCAACTCCCTGTAGGTGTCTGGAATTTTGGGATTGAAATGCTCGAACACGTTAAGCTGGGTGTCATGGGTAACCCGATCGTTCCAGTTGGCCAGGTACTCGCCCTTCCAATAGAAACAATGGCCGGGCACCTTTTCCAGACCCTGGAGATCGATGCCCTTTTCCTGGAGCAGCATCTCATCGGCATAGTTAAAATCTTCGCCAACCACAGCTACCAGTTTAATGCCCGTGAACTGGCGAGCAGCAAGAGAAAAATAGGTGGCCGAGCCGCCCAACGCCCTCTCCCTACTGTCGTAAGGTGTAATAATGTCGTCATAGGCAACCGAACCGACTACCAGAATACTCATGCTTCACCGCCTTTTTGGTATTTTCCAATAATGTACTTAATTTGTTCAACCTTCGCCTTTGGCCAATGCTCCTCAGGCGTCATGATCGCGAATTGAAGCGCATTGTAGAGATGGTTCTCGCGATTCAGATCGATGCGCTCAATGGCCCTGCTGATGGTGTTGGCTGCGTGATCCGCGTTGAGGTGAAGGATCTTGATCACCTGTTCCACAGACACGTTCTCTTCATCTTCATGCCAGCAATCATAATCGGTGACCATGGCGATGGTTGCATAGGGTATCTCGGCCTCCCGAGCCAGTTTGGCCTCGGGCAGATTGGTCATGCCAATCACATCGACGTCCCAGGATCTGTAGGTGAAGGATTCGGCTCTTGTGGAGAATTGAGGGCCTTCCATGCACAGGTACGCCCCGCCCAGGTGACCCACCACCCCTGCGTCTCTCGATGACTCGAAAAGAACCTTGCGGAGATAATCGCAAACCGGGTCAGCAAGCGATACGTGCGCCACAATGCCATCACCGAAAAAGGTGTCGGGCCGATGCCGAGTCCGGTCCAGGTACTGGTCGGGGAACACGAAATGCGTGGGTTGAAATCCTTCTTTCATAGAGCCAACGGCGCTGGCCGAAATCAGGTATTTGGCGCCCAACATCTTGAATCCATAAATATTGGCCCGGTAGTTCACCTCTGAAGGAAATAGATTGTGTTTGCGGTTGTGGCGAGCCAGAAATGCGACGGTTTTTCCCGCCAGCTCACCCACCATATAGGCGTCGCTGGGCGCGCCAAACGGCGTTTCCAGGGTCACTTCTCTCTTATTTTTGAAACCGGGCATATCGTAAAAGCCGCTGCCTCCGATAACTCCGATATCAATGGTTTCCATGAATGGCCTCCCTAAACTTCAATTCTTACTGATTATCAGCGGCTTTTTCCCCAGTTGCGCCACTCTCAACTCCCGGCTCAGGCGCTTTCACGCTGAAAAGAGAGTCGTAGATGAGGTTTTGAAGCGAGCTGGGTTCTTCCTCCCGAACCAGCTTTAGCTTCTTGGGTTTGGCCTGTAACTTAACCGATTTTTCAATTAACTTTCCACCCCGGTTCACCAGAACGCGAACCACGTCGCCCGGGCGATGCCATCCCAGCAGAGACTCATAATTGCCGGGCGTTACGCGAAGATTGTCAAAAGCCAGAATCTCGTCGTCGATGGCAAGACCCGCATCCCAACCGGCCCCGTCTTTGTGCACCCAATGGATCACCATGGCCCCGTTCTGCTTGCCCGCGTCAATGCCCATGCTCACCTTGGGGTTGGGACTGAAGGGCTTGGCCTTCGCCTGGTCTTTTTCATCGCCCTTGTCTTCCGGCTTTTTCTCGTCATCGTCCTCATAGACCAGTTTCAGCCCTGCGTAGCCCAGGCAGGTCTCAAGCGGTAGGGGATTGGCTTCGCGAATGTGCTTGTCCAGAAAGTCCTGAGCCGCCTTGCCGCCGACATCCCCCAACACCAGCTCCACGTCTTCCCAGGTGATGCTGCGGCCCTGAAGCGCGTAATAGCGATAAAAGCGGCGCAGCACATCGTCGAGATTGGCCTTGTTTCGGGTCTTGTGCCGAATGAGCAGGTCCATGGCCAGACCCGACATGGCGCCCATGGGATAGTATGAAACCCGCGCATTGCGAGATGCGTTAGTGGGTTGGTATTGATGGATCCACGCGTTGAAGGAGGCGTCCATAAGGCTCTGTTGATCAATGCCCGGGCTCTTGAGATAGCGGTCCACTTTCTCCGCTACCTTCTTCACCAGCTTCTTCTCGTCCCAGAAACCGGCCCGTCCCATGAGGATGGTGTTGTAATAGCTGGTCCAGCCCTCGTGCAGCCAGAGCAGATCGGTATAGACCTCTTGCTGGTAATCGAAGGGACCCAAAACTTCATCGTGAATTGCCTTCACGTTCCAGGCGTGGAAATACTCGTGAAACAACAAACCCAGAAAACCTTCCCAGCCATCTTGGGTCCGCATTTTCATAGACGATCCGTGAACCAGCGTGGAGTTGGCGTGCTCCAGGCCGCCGCCCGCGCCTTCCAGCTCGAAATGGGACAGGAAGTAATAGCGGCTAAAGGGATAGGCGCCAAAAATATCGCCCACGGTTTCCCCAATCTTGCGCATGCTCTCCACCATCTCGGTCTCGTTCATGTCCACTTCGCCGGAGACCACCCAGTAATGGGGAATATCCCGAACCTCAAAATCGTGGCGACGCAGAGCGCCCACTAAAATGGGAGAATCCACCAGGTTGTCCCAGTTCGCGGCCTGATAGCGATTGGGACCCCGTTCCTGCATGGCGCATGCCGCGCTCCAACCCTTGGGCAGCGAGAGGTTCAGATCAATAGGGCTCTGCTTCTTCGTGGGCTCGTAAAAAAACACCGAAGCCGGGTTGATGGCGCCGCGGAAGGAGTCGAGGTAACTGGTTCTCACCGAAAGTTCATCGGCGAAAACCTGATAGGTAATTTTAAAGGGCGCGCCCGAGGTGGCCGCCACCACCCAGGTGGACTTGTCTATCTTTTGCCAGCTCAGGGGGGTGCCGTCTTCGCTGAATGCTTGGAATTGCTCTACGTTGCGAGCAAAATCGCGAACCTTGTAACTGCCCGGCGTCCATACGGCCATCTTCAATTCACGGCGCTGGTTTTCCTCAGCGGGAAAGGTCATTTCTACTTGATAATAATGGCGTTCGGGTCGCTCCATCTTAACGACGGCCTTCACCGGCGCGTCTTCCAAAGCGAACATCATCCCTAAAAATAAAACAGCACTAAACAACGCATCCCCTTCTTTCAGACAAAACTCGGCCAAAAGCGCCGATGCCATTCTACCAGGAGCTGCCTTGCAGGCCAAGCCTTGCGCGTCAAGATTTGGCAATTATGATCAGGAAATAGCTGCTGTGGGCCTCTTTAACGGCCAAAAAGGGCCGCCGTTTGCAAGAAGCGTGATCGCAGCCCTTTTCACAGACGCCTTGTGGACTGACTCTGGTCTCGGTTAAAATAAGAAGTCTCAATTTTGGAGGTCCCTTCATGAAACCCTTCGCCATCTCGCTTTTCGTTTTGCTCAGCTTCCCAATTCTCCAGGCCGGAGATGGCGACTGGCCGTCTTTCAGGGGGCCTGACGCCTCGGGCGTGGCCGACGGCGCCAACCTGCCCGATTCCTGGAACGGCCCCGATGGAACCCATATCAAGTGGAAAGCCCCAATCCCCGGTCTCTCCCACGCCTCGCCCATTGTTTGGGGCGATCATATCATCGTCGCCTCGGCCATCAGCTCGAAAGGCAAGGCCAGTTTCAAACACGGGCTCTATGGATCCGGCGAGGCCTCCGACGATCGCTCCTCTCACCAGTTCTCCCTTTTCTGCCTGGACAAAAAGACGGGCAAACTTATCTGGCAACAGGTCGCTACAGAGGGCGCGCCCATTGATAAACGCCACGTGAAGGCCACCTACGCCAACAGCACGCCCGCAACAAACGGCAAGGTGATTGTCAGCCTCTTTGGCTCCCAAGGCCTCTTCGCTCACGACATGAACGGAAAGCCCTTGTGGAAGGCGGAAGTGGGGCGCATGAATCTGGGCGCCTACGACTTGCCCGATTACGAATGGGGCTCGGCGGGTTCGCCCATCATCTACAAGAACCTGGTTTTTGTGCAGGCGGACACCCAAGGGGATGATTTTCTGATGGCCTTTGACGTCAGCGACGGCCATCTCGTTTGGAAAACGCCTCGCGACCAGATGCCTTCCTGGAGCACTCCTGGCGTCTACACTGGGCGGGACCGTCACGAACTGATCACCAATGCGCCGAAATCGATCAATGGCTACGATCCACTGACCGGAAAGGAGTTATGGCATTTGGGCGGCAGCTCCGACATCACAGCGCCAACACCCATCTTCACCAAAGATCTCATTCTGGTGGCCAGCGGCAGGCGGCCCATTAAACCCATGTTCGCCATTAAGCCAGGCGCCAACGGCGACATTACGCTTAAAGAAGGCGAGTCTTCCAGCGACGCCATTGCTTGGAGCAAGCGCGGCGTTGGACCCTACATGCCCACGCCCATTATTTACGGCAAACTGCTGTTTTCTTTGAACAACAACGGCGTGTTGGACTGCTATGACCTGGAAACCGGCGAGTCCCATTTTAGAGAACGCGTCCCTCATTCCGGCGGCGGGTTCAGCGCATCGCCGGTCGCGGCCGACGGGAAGCTGTATTTGAGCGGAGAAGACGGCGATGTCTTTGTGGTGAAGGCCGCCCCAACCTTCCAACTGATCTCCAAAAATCCCATGGGCGAATTAATCATGGCCACGCCGGCCATTTCGGGTAAAATGATGTTCGTCCGGGCGAGAGACAGCCTTTTCGCCGTCGGCGAATAAAGGCGCAGGCGGGCTGGAGTCCCTGATCGCCAAACCGGTGGACCCATACCCGCATGTCCCTTGATTCTAGACACAGACCTCCTCTTGCATCTCAATCGAGATTGCTGAATGTTCCGTTTTCAACTGATCGCCAAACCGGTGTTGATCGCGGTGACTTCCTCAGCAGGGTTGAGATGATGATCTGTCTGGAAAGAACCGATGAGCCCGGGTAGTCGCCAAACCAGGTCCCGGTCGCCCCTCTGTTCTTGCAACAGCCGTTTGGAGAGACGATCCGCGCATTGTAATCGGTTTGATGGGTTCAATCCGATGGTCCATGAATGCCTCCTCTGTCCAAACGTCCTTTTGCCTTCCGACACTTTAACAATAGGGCGTGATGCCCCAAAAAATCACGTTGAATCAATGTTCAAAATATGTTAGGCCTGGCTTAACGCTCTGGAAAAGCACGTTATAGCCTCTTTTGGCGCTAGACCGAAAAAAACGGCTTTTTAGCCCGCGCAGCGGCGTTTGACTCCATCTGGAGGGCCTGGACCTGGGGCCTGCCTGAGACATTTCTCCGGACCAGGTCCCGTTTGTCAGGTATAATTAGGATGCTAGCAGCATAAGATCCGCCGGTTTTTTGCATCGCTTGTTTTTGGATTTCAATACATGGAGAAGGTCTGTGAAGAAAATATTACTCAGCCTTTTGGCTTTAATCATTTTATTTGTTGCTATAGCCATCTTTAACACCCTCCAATTCAAATCGCCCGTGGTGGAAGTCGCCAAAATTGAAGGCAAGGGTTATCAGGGCGATGGGGAAGCCGAACGGCTCGCCAAAGCGCTAACCTTCGCCACGGTCACGCACCAGGACGATGACAAAATCGACTGGACGGAGTTCGACCGATTTCACGAGTTCCTGAAGGAGAGCTTCCCCGGCGTTTTCAGTTCTTTAGAGCAAGAAGTGGTGAGCAGTCATTCCCTGTTGATGACCTGGCCCGGCGAAGATTCATCCCTGAAACCCATCCTGTTCATGGCCCACCAGGACGTGGTGCCCGTATTGCCCGAAGCCAAATGGACGCGGCCCCCCTTCGAGGGTCGCATCGAAGACGGTTACATCTGGGGCAGGGGCGCCCTGGACGACAAATCCAGTCTCATGGGCATCTTGGAAGCAGTAGAAACCCTTTTAAACGAGGGATTCAAGCCTCCTCGCACCGTCTACCTCGCCTTCGGCCAGGATGAAGAAATTGGCGGAAAACAAGGAGCGGAAAAAATCGCGACGCTGTTGGAGAACCGCAGCGTTAAACTGGAATACGTGCTTGACGAAGGCGGCCTGATCACCAAGGACATCCTGGGCGAGGGCATGGCCGCCATGGTTGGCGTGGCCGAAAAGGGCTATGTGAGCCTGTCTCTCACCGTGAGAGGCGAAGGAGGGCACTCCTCCATGCCGCCCAGACAAACCGCCGTGGGCGTCTTAAGCAAGGCCATCACCGAACTGGAGTCCCATCCCTTCCCGTCCAACCTCCACTATGTTCGTGAGTTAACCCGAAATATGGGCGAGGCCAGCTCCTTCATGGAGCGCATGGTCATGGCCAATACCTGGGCCACCAGTTGGTTGGTGGAGGCCGGCGCGTCCCAGTCCAACACCACAAACGCCATGATCCGCACCACCACAGCCGCCACCATGTTCAACGGCAGCGCCAAGGACAACGTCCTACCGGTGGAAGCTCGGGCCGTCGTGAACTTTAGAATCATGCCGGGAGAAACGGCGGAAACCGTCATGGCCTATGTAAGCAAAACCATTGATGATCCACGAGTTGAGATCGAGTTTTACGACGTCTTTTACAGCAATCCGTCCCCCGTGTCCAACACCGAATCGGCCTCTTACCGCCTCATTCGGGAAACCATCCATCAGGTGGCTGGAAATGAAAAGATCGTAGTAGCGCCCTTCCTCACCGTGGGCGCCACCGATTCGCGCTATTTCACGGGTCTCACCGACAATGTCTACCGGTTCCTGTTCAACATCATGGAAACAGAAGACATCCCGCGAATTCACGGCGCCGATGAGCGGGTATCTCACGACAACTACAAACGCACCATTTCCTTCTACTACCAGCTTCTCCGCAACACGGATAAGCTGTAGATTTGGAACAGGCAGGGTCGCCCGCGTCTAAAGGCGGGCGGCGACGCATGTCTGGCCCTTCAAGGAGACCGCCCAGGCATCGGACGGATTGTCGAGGGTCAGCTCATGTGGTAAGATAGCCGGGTGCGTTTATACGCTTATGAGGGCTGGGTCTTCCAATAGTTACACAGGTTGGGGTAGAAGGTGGGTTTATATGAACCCGATTGACGAAATGGCGTTGGAAAGTTCTTTAGAGCGGTTTCTGGAACGGAATGAGGGGTTTAAGATCTATACCCACTCCACCAAAACCAGGATCAGCATCTTGGGTATCCTTCTGTCCTACATCACTATTTTTGTTTTTTTCGCTCGATTCATCAGAAGCAGACTGGAAGGTTTGGACAAGACGCCCACCGCTTTTTTAAGCGCAGATCCAGAAGTCATGCGTTGGCTGTTCCTGGGCCTTTCAGTCGTGGGCCTGCTCATCGCCATTGGCGTCATGGTCTACTTCGTGTGGGCCGTCTTGGATATCTGGGGGCTTCAAGTATGCGTCAACAGCCTTGAAATTCGGGTTCAGAACACCATTACCGGCGGCAATTTCAAGAATTGGACCGGCGTGGGATCCCTCCTCATGGAAGACATTACCGCCCTTAAAGGCGCGCGATCAGCAACCTATGTCATTGGTTCGAAAACCAAACTGCGGTTTTCACCCGTGGACCAGGTAGACAAATTGGTGCTTGAAATCATGCAAAACGCCAAGAATATTGAAGTTGAAGGTTAGACCGCGACAACAATCCGGCAACCGGTTAAAAGGAAGCGACTATGTCTCAGGACCAATATCAAAACCCGCTCGTTGAGCGGTACTGTTCGTCGGAAATGTCCTATATCTTTTCAAACGAGTATAAATTCAGAACCTGGCGGAAGCTGTGGATCAGCCTTGCCCGGGCGGAACAGGCTCTGGGTTTGCCCATCACCGATGAGCAGTTGGCGGAACTGGAGGCCAATAAAGACGATATCAATTACGAGGCGGCCCAGGCCCGGGAGAAGGAAACCCGCCACGATGTGATGAGCCACGTCTACGCCTATGGACTCCAGTGTCCCAAGGCCCGAGGCATTATCCATCTCGGCGCGACCAGCGCCTATGTTGGCGACAATACCGACCTCATTCAAATCAAGGATGGTCTGGAATTGGTGGGGCAGCGCTTGCGCGGCGTCATTCACGCCCTTGCCCGCTTTGCTCGTGAATACGCAGACATGCCAACCCTTGGCTTCACCCACTTTCAGCCCGCTCAGCTCACTACCGTGGGCAAGCGGGCCTGCCTCTGGTTGCAAGACCTGGTCATGGATCACGCCGATCTGGTTCACAGGCTGGAACAGCTTCGATTCCGAGGCGTTAAGGGCACCACCGGCACCCAGGCCAGCTTTTTGGAGCTGTTTAATGGCGATCACCAAAAAGTATTGGACTTGGACCGCCGGGTGACCACCGCCATGGGCTTTAAAAACAACTACATAACGGGACAGACCTATCCTCGCCGGGTAGACGCTCAGGTCACCTCGGTCCTTTCGGGCATCGCCCAGTCGGCCAGCAAATTCGCCCACGATCTGCGGCTCCTGGCCAATCTGAAGGAAATGGAGGAGCCATTCGGCGCCCAGCAGATTGGCTCTTCGGCCATGGCCTATAAGCGCAACCCCATGCGTTCCGAGCGCATTTGCGCCCTCTCCCGCCACGTCATCACCACAGCCCAGTCTCCGGCCTTTACCGCCGCAACCCAGTGGTTTGAGCGAACCCTGGACGACTCCGCCAACAAGCGGATCTGCATCGGCGAATCCTTCCTGGGCATCGACGCCATCCTGCTCATTTTCCACAATGTTACCAGCGGATTGGTGGTCTACCCCAAAATGATTCGCAAGCGCATTCTCTCCGAACTGCCCTTCATGATGACCGAAAACATCCTCATGGAAGCGGTGAAGCAGGGCGGCGACCGACAAGAGCTGCACGAGAAGATTCGCACCCATTCCATGGAAGCGGGTAAAACAGTGAAAATTGATGGCGGTGAAAACGATTTGCTGGACAGGATCGCCGCCGATCCGGAGTTCAACTTGGACCGGGACGCGCTGGAGCGCCTGGCCGATCCTTCCCTCTACACCGGTCGAGCCGCGCAGCAGGTGGAGGAATTCCTCTCCGCCGAGGTCGATCCCCTGCTGGCTCAATACTCTGGAGAAGAGGCAATGGACTCGGAGTTAAAGGTTTAATCATGAATGGAGCCAAGGCGATTCAAGACCCTCTTATCGGAATTGTGGGTCCGGGTCGTTTCGGCTCCGCATTGGCCTTCAGCCTGAAGGCCATTGGCCGCAAGGTGACGGTTCGCTCAAGAGATCAGGCCATGAGCCTGGCGGACTGGGCCGCGCCCTGCGGCGTGATTTGCCTCGCCGTGCGCGACGATCAAATTGAAGGTCTGGTTTTGGAGCTGGCCCAACTGCCCGTTCAGGGAAAAACCATCCTCATCCACTCGGGCGTCAAGGCCTTAGCCACCATGGACCCGTTGGCCAGGGCCGGCGCTGTGATAGGCAAATTCCATCCCCTGCAAGCCTTCACTGAAGTGGGAGAACGCCAGATACCCCAGGGCTCGCCCTTCGCCATTGAAGGCGATATCGCCCATTTAACCGAACCCTGGGTTCAGGCCTGGTCCGGTACCATGCATCGGCTGGAAGGGGATCAATGGCAGGTCTACCACCTGGCCGCCGTGCTCGCCGCCAATTTCCTGCCCCTCTTCATCAGGGAAGGCGCAGACCTGTTAAAAGACGTGGGCGCAGATGATCAGGGCGCTTTAGACTGGCTGGCCCCACTGGTGCGTCACAGCGTAGAGGGCGCCTTGAACACAGCCGTGAAACAGCCGTTTTCGGGACCCGCAATTCGGCGGGATGTCGCCACCATCCAAAAGCATCTCAGTTGGTTGAGAGAAAATAGGCCCGAACTGCTCCAGATCTATGAAACCGCCACAAATCGGATCATGCAGCGCTAACAGCCCGCTACTGACGGACTCTGCGCCGGACATGCTTCCTCAAATAGAAGACATAATAAAGCGCCCCAAACAAGCTGCCGCCCAGGTGTGCGCCGTGGCCAATAGGCAGCCATTCCCCGTGTTCCTGGGCAATAAGCCCGAAAATATCGAAGCCGATCAGAATCACCGCCGCAATAATCGCAGGGATGGGGATGATCCCAAAAAGAAGAATCTTGTGCTTGGGAAAAATCAGGGCAAACAGCAGCAACAACCCGGCCAGAGCCCCCGACGCACCCAGGGCGGGCGTATCGTTGTTCAAGATGAAAGCCGTGGCGAGGCAGTGGGTTAAGGACGAGAACGCCGCAGCGCACAGGTAGAAGATCAAAAACCGTTTCTTACCCAGAAACCGCTCCAGAAAAGACCCGAAACTGTGGAGCACCATCATGTTGAACACGAGATGCCAGAGCATGTTATGGGAAAAAGCCGAAGTGATCAGCGTCCAAAACCTGCCCATCTTCAGATGCTCCGAGCTGACCAGGAACTGCTCCACAAAAAAGTTGCCGCGATAAAGCGATCCCCAAAACTGCCAACCCAAAAAGACCGCGATGTTTATCGCAATCAACGCAGGGACAAGCCGAACCGGTCTCGTCATCCAGGCAGGGATTGGTTGGTACTCGTAATGGGACCTCGATTCATTAAAATTATTCAAAAATGCCTCAATTGGAAACCCCGCCTTGGTGAACCTGCA
>JBNKOV010000075.1:0-12832 GCA_050294955.1 Holophagae bacterium | reverse complement strand
AGCGGGGCTCGATCAGCCGTTCATGTCGTCGGCCGGCAGACTCTCGCGAGGAGAAGAGCTGGTATTGCTGGCTCGAACGCACCACCCCTTGCCGACCAGTGCGATGGTTCGGGGGCGACTGGCAGGCGAAGAGTTCAATCGCGCGTACAAGGTGTCGACGACGACCAGCGTGGTCAGTGAACCGGCGTGACGGGTCCGTGGCCGGTGCAGCACGAGTTCCCAGGAACTGTCGGGTATCGTCGTCCGGTAGTGCTGCACCTCGGCGCCATCGACCGTCCCCACGACGTGTTTTTGACCCCGGACTACCTGAAGGAAAACGGATTGCCCACCACGGGCAGCGCCCCTGCAGCAGGCCCGGCCCGCAAGGCCCATGTCCTGTTGGCCCATATGATCCGCTTCACCCACGAATTGCAGAACCATTTTGCGGGAAACATTCGCTGGGGTTATGTGAACACCCTGCTATTGCCTTATTTGGAGGAAATGAGCGAGTCGGACCTGCGCCAGTTCGTTCAGGAAATGTTGTATGAATTCGCTCAGTTGGACGTGGAGCGGGGTGGATTGTACCGCAAGGTTATTCTGGATTTCGATTTCGACCTGCCCAGGCAATTGGCGGGTTTGCCCGCCTTGGGTCCCGAGGGTCGGCATCAGCGCACCTACGGGGATTACGAGCGCACCTTGCGCCTGTTCAACGAAAGCGCTTTGGATATCTTGAGGTCCGGCGACTTTCGCGGCAACCCCTTTCACTCCCCGCGCATCGTCTATCACTTCAACAATCCCAAGAATACCTGGGGCGGCAATCACCAGAACCTGATGGAGATCGTCTTTAAATGGGGAAACCCTTGCCTTGCCTTTAGTTATTATCAAAGAGACTTTGGTCCCATTGGTCGGATCTCCCTCAACGATCCCGACTTCCTTAAAATTATCCAATCACCCGCCATGCTGCGGGGTTTTTCCTCCAGCTCCCTTGCGATCAACCTGCCTAAGTTGGCTTATGCCAATCAGGAAGGCACGTTTCCCCAGCGGTTGGAGGCCTTGCTGGAGCGAGCCGCTTCGGCGCATCGGGAGAAACGGCTGTTCATATCACGGCTCATGGCCTATGGCAATCGCGGCCCCCTGCAGTTTTTGCGGCATAAAATGGATGGCCGCCCGTTTTTAAAGATAGACAAGGCCTATCAGCCCATGCAGATCATTGGATTGGCGGAAGCCGCCGCGCTGCTCAATCACTCCTCAGGGTCTCAGCCCGAGGCGTTGGCGCGGGAATCCGAGCATATTCTCAAGAACCTGACCGCCGCCGTGGCGGGTCTCAATCGCATCCACAAATTGAACATGTTCCTTTCGGGCGCCCAGAGCGAAAGCGTGGCTTACCGCTTCGCCTTTTTGGATTTGCGCCGGTTCGGCCAGACCTACGCGCCTTTTGTGCTGCGTCAGGCCGAGCAGTCCCATCCCATCTACACCGAATGCCCCAATATTCTGGCGTTCAACGATATCCGCTGGCGCGAGCGCTTTAAGCTTGAGGGCGCGTTGCACCAGTATTTTGCGGACCACAGTCTCACGCTGTTTTCCAAAAGCCAGAAGATCGAGGATCCCTCGTTCTATCACAAGGTCTATCAGGAAGCGGTGAACGCGGGTGTGACCCAGCTTCAATCCGCGCCCGATCTTCAGGTCTGCATGACCTGCTACCTGGTCTTCAACGAAGGCATGGGGGAGCATTGCCCTTCCTGCAAAAGCAGCCTTATTTCGCCCTACGGCTGGTGTCAATCCAACTTCTCGCCCGTGCATACCTGGTGCCTTGGCAAGAGATCGGAGTGGAAGATCCGCCATAGAATTGACGAGCGCAAGGCGCCCATCCAGACCCAGCTTCCCTGGTAGAAATCCGGCAATCTCATGGGTGAACAGGGGAACGGGTTGGTCTGTGGCGCCGTTCTTGCTGCTGTAGTATGGTGGTCGATAGTCGGGGGATCCCTCGGAAGGAGTGCGATATGAGATATTTATACTTAAGCCTTTCACTGATCTTTGCTATGAGCCTCGCCGCAAGCGAGGGGGTTGTTTTATACGAGAAGCACGGCTATCTTGGTAAAAGCGAGGTATTTTATGAAAGCGATCCCGACCTGAGAGACAACCTCATTGGCAATGATCGGGCCGGCGCCATTCGCATCCCCCAGGGCTGTACGGTTATTTTGTATGAACACAAGAACTACAAGGGGCGTCATTTTCAGCTCACCCGTGATATGGCCCGCCTGAACAGGCTGGGAATGGGTGACAGAGTGTCCTCTATTTGGATCGAATGGGAAGAGGTCCGGCCTGGCGCAGATGGCTGCGTTACGCTGTTTTCGGAAAAGAATTATCGAGGCAGGGAAGAGGCCCTGACCGGAGACGATCCCGATCTCAGAAACAACCGGGTTCGCAACGACCGCATCAGCTCCATTCTCATCCCCCATGGCTGGACCGTGATTCTGTTTGAGCATAAGAATTACGGGGGCCGGTCTGAGATCTTGCGGGGAGACGACCCCGACCTGAGCAATAACCCGATCGGTTTGGGACGGGCTTCCTCGATCCAAATCAAGCGCAGCCGCGGTTCGCACGTTCAGCGCAGTCAGCCTGTAACCTTATATCAACACAGCAACTTCAGAGGCCGCCAGGAATTTCTTTTTGAGGATGATCCCGACCTGGGCGACAATCGCATCGGCAACGATAGCCTCAGCTCCATCCAGATCCCCCATGGCGTGGTTGTGACCCTTTACGAACATGTCAACTTTCGGGGACGCTCGGTGGAATTGACCGATAGCGTGAAGGATTTAAAGGGTTTCGGCGTTGGCAATGACGCCGCGTCCTCTATTCGGATCACGCGAATCCGAACTCGCGCCCGCAGGTAGGCTCCGTTAGTCGAAGACCTTGCCCGGGTTTAAGATGCCTTTGGGGTCCATGGTCCGCTTTAATGTCTTCATGAGCGCCAGCTCAGCGGGATTGCGGGACATGGACAGCCAGGGCTTTTTCTCAAGACCCACCCCATGCTCGGCGGAAACAGAGCCGCCAAGGGGTTGCAAGGGTTGGTAGATCATGCTTTCCACCGCCTTGCGAGTTTCGGGGCCTTCCGTTCCGCCGTGAACCATGATATGCAGGTTGCCGTCCCCGAGATGGCCAAAAATGAAACATTGATTCTCCGGGTTCCACGCGTCCAGAGACTGGCGGAGTTGGATGGTGTACTGTTCCATATCCTTGATCGGCAGGCTCACGTCGAATAAGAAAACCGGTTTAAACTGAAAGATTTGCGAGACGTCGTCCCGCATATGCCAGAGTTGGCGGGTTTGGGCTTTGGTTTGAGAAATCACCGCGTCTTCCACCAGGCCTTCTTCCATAGCGCTTTGCAGCACATTTTGGAACAGCGCGCCGTCTCGGGTTTGGTCCGCGCCCATGCATTCCACCAGAACGTAGAAGGGGTAGTGGTAGGGGATGGGCGGCTTGGAGTTGGCCGGAGGCGTGGTTACCAGTTGGTAGAAGTCGCGCCACATGACCTCGAACGCGCTCAGTCCGCCGCCGAGGCCTGCGTCCATGAACTTGAGGAGGCGCGTTACGGAATGAAAGTCGTTCAGGGCAACGAAGGCGGTATTCCACGATGAGGGCTGTTCCATAAGCCGGATCACCACTCGGGTGACCACGCCTAGCAGGCCTTCGCTGCCAATGAACAATTGCTTCAAGTCGAATCCGGCGTTGTTCTTAATCATTCGGTTCATGGAGGATAGAATGGTTCCGTCGGGCAGAACCACTTCCAGGCCAAGCACCAGTTGCCGGGTCATGCCGTAGCGAATGACCCGGTTGCCCCCTGCGTTGGTGGCCACGTTCCCGCCAATGGTGCAGGAGCCTCGGGCGCCCAGGTCCAGGGGAAAGAGCAGGCCCGCTTCCGCCGCCTTTTCCTGGATGGTCTCCAGGATCGCCCCGGCCTGAACGGTCATGGTGCGGCCAACCACGTCGATATCTTCAATCTGGTCCATGCGTTCCAGGGAGAGGACCAGGTCGTCGAGGGTAGAGTGAGCGCCTTCAACCACTGTTGAAAGGCCGCCATGAGGCACGACGGTCTGGCCCGCCTCATGGCATAATTTGAGAACCGCCGACACCTCTTGGGTTGATTTGGGTCTGACCAGAGCGCGGGCTTGGATGGGGCCTGGATCGCCCCACACGCCAGCGCTGCGTTCGCTGGCCGCTTCGCTGTCCAGCACGCCGTCTTCGCCTAAAATCGTCTTGAGATGTTCGAGCAGGTTCATCATTTTACCTCACTGGATTAAAAAGGTATAACGCAGGGATCGCCCATGCCGATGGGCGCTCCTGGCGGTGTTTGCAAAGGTGAAGCTGGTTGAAAGCCGTCTTCGGCATTCTTGTCGCCAGATAGTTTTTGGGTTAACCAGAGGTAATGGGCCTTGTAGGCCGGGTCCTCGGTTTTTTTGGCGGCCAGTTCGTCTTTCAAGCGGGCCGTGCGAGCGAAGATCTGTGATCGGATATCTTCTCGCAATTGGGTGTTCTTAAGGCTGGCCATCAAGGTTGAAACCACCTGATTGTTCACCATGCGCCGAATAACCCCGGCCCTGCCGGCCTCTTCCTTCGCCAGCACCGTCTTGCCCAGAATGGTTTCGACCATTTCCATTACGCCCAGTTGATGCGCGTCATGGGAAGATTGGTTGTAAACCCGGTTCAGTCGCTGGGGAATAAACAGAATGTTAAGAGACATATTTGCAGCAGTTTCCGCCATGGCCAAATCGTCAAAGCCAGGCGTGGTACGGTGTTGGAACTGCTCCCTGTGGCTTCGGTAGCCGGAGGCGATAGGCGGGATAAGGTTCAGCAGATGGGGAGGCAGATCCAGGAACTCAGGGTCCAGAGTAGACAGGATCAGGTCAAGCGCCTTGCGCTGAGCCGCCGGATTCACGGGCTTGTAATGAGACTGGCCGTCATTGCGACCATAGTCAAACCACGCACCGCCAATGCTTTTCACGCAGCCAACCATTTGAAATCGATGATGGAGGTAGACGGGAACCAGCACATCCTCCAATTGGGACAGGAACTTGGACGGGTCCATGTTGTGGGTCCCAAATTTGGCCAGGATATGTTTGCGAACTTCGAGAACCCGAGCAAACTCATCAACCCCGTTTGCCCCATTATCCCAAACATGGGCAATGGGATGCATCGTCATGGGAGAGCGTCCATGCCAATCATCGATAAAGGTGAGATTCTTCTGTTTGGCCTCGGTGATCAGGGATTCCAGGCTCTTCTCCTCATCTGCGAACGTCCCATACAGGTAGCGAATCATGAGCTTGTCCCATTCGCCAATGCCCACGTCATAAACTTGTGAGAGATCCACATCCCCATCTTTCAGCAGGATGAGCGGCGCGGGATAGTCCATGACAGAGGCTCTGCCTCCAGCGCTGGCGGCGAAATTGTGATTGGCGCCCAGCGTATGGCCCACCTCATGGGCCGCGAGTTGGCGAATGCGGGCCAACGCCAGTTGGACCGGATTCCGTGTTGGATCGTCGCTGTAGGAGCCGTCTTCATTCACGGGAAGCATGCCCTCAAAAAGCAGCCGATCCTGTCTAACCCTTAAGGAGCCAAGGGTAACATGACCTTTGATAATCTCGCCGGTTCGGGGATCGCGAACCGAGGCGCCGTAGCTCCAGCCGCGAGTGGAGCGATGCACCCATTGAATGACATTGTAGCGCACGTCCATGGGGTCCATATCGTCTGGCATGACCTCCACGCGAAAACCGTTCTTCACGCCTGCGGCCTCAAAGGCCTCCTTCCACCAGGAGGCGCCTTCAATAAGAGCGTCTCGAATGAGAGGGGGCGCGCCCGAGTCCACATAATACACAATAGGCTCAACTGGTTCCGAGCTTTTGGCGCCGGGTTTTTTGGGCGTCAGGCGATGGCGCATCACCCATTTCTGCTCCAGTTGAGCGTCTAGAGGCGCGGCGTAATCCAGGTAGGTCATGTCAAAGCCGCCGGATGAAGGATGGAAGCGTCGAGGCTTGTAACCGTCGTCGGGCAACTCGATAAAGGAGTAGCGTTGGTGAAGCGTGAAGGACTGGGATGTGGGAGTGACTGTGGGAACGTATTGACCGGTGGGTTCGCCCGTAAAGGTAAGCGCTACTTCTACTTCTGTGTTCTTGGGGAAGGACTTCGTTTTCTCCGGCACATAGCGGGATCGAGACTCGTCGATGCGGAAAGCGCCCTCGCCGTTTCTTTTGAGGTTGCGGACCACGCCTTGTTCATCGCGGAAGATGAAACTCTTCAGGTTCACAAAGACCGAGCCATTCTCTTCACCCACAATCTCTGAGCCCCAAAGGGTGCTGTAGGCGAAGCTCTCTTCAACTGCTTTTTTTTCCAAAACGTTGTCTGTATTGGCGCGATAATGCAGGTTGGGTTGAATGAGGTAGACCATTTTGCCCACCCGTTTGAAGGACACAATCCGGTTGTTGCCCAGTTGCCCACGGTCCAGGCCTAAATCGTTAGACCCCAATCCTCTTGCCAGCCAATTGGCGAAAAGGAAGGGCTCGTCGAAACGATCGATGCCGAGGTAAAGGGCGCCGGCGTCCGCATCCCAATACAGATCGAAGTAGCCGGGTTTCTTCTCTTTACCCGCTGTAAAGGAATCCGCCGGCGCGTTGTTCATGGTTAAAAGCAGAGAGAGCACAATCCACATATACAATCCTCCGTAGACTTCGCGGCTTGATGCAAAGTCGTCTAAATGCATAAGTCTATCGCGGTTAAAGCCGCATGGCTACTGTTTTCTAAGGATTTTCCAATGGGGTGATCGGATCTTTTCGAGGAGATATATCAATTACATGCCCTGCGCCTCCGCGCCAATGATCGATTTTTTCTTTTCTCGCCCGGCTATTCCTTTTTGGTTATTTTGTCTCATCGGCAAAAATAACCCGAAATGAGACCTTTCCTCTTGTCATGGCCCGCGGTTTGCAGTTTAATTTCAAAGTATGAATTATGGAATCTTTTCATGGTTCCGATTGATGAAATGGAGATTGTCTTGCAAGCTTGGTATCTGGTGACCACCAAATTGAAAAGTGAAATTCGGGTAAAGCAGAACCTGGAAACGAACCATGGGCTTGAGACCTTTTTTCCGGTATTCCCTGCGCGTAAAGCGAGTTCCGCGATTGGGCTTCCCCTGTTTCCCCGTTACGTGTTTGTGTATTGTTGTCTTGCCGAGGATTTCCAGAAAGTGCAATACGCGCCTGGCGTTTCCAAGATCGTGTGTTTTGGCTCCGATTATCAGCCCGTAGAGGAAGACGTCATTACCTGCCTGAGAAACCGCTGCAACGAGATGGACGTCATCGTTCAGCCCCAATTGAACGAAGGGGAAAAAGTGCGTGTAAAGGCCGGTATTTTTGAAGGTTGTCAAGGGATCATTCAAGAAAAACGAGGAAACCGCCGAGTACAATTGTTATTGGAGATCGCCTTTGGTCCCGCCATGAAGGTGGAGCTGGATTCCTCCGAAGTGGAAAAAATGAGACAAGGTTGAGACGACTCGGGCGCCTGAGCCCCAACATTTGAAGAGGTGCGGACATGACATTGAAAAAGGTGTTGGTTACCGGCGGCGCCGGGTATGTGGGCGCGGTGTTGACCCCGAAACTCATCGACGCGGGTTATGAGGTTACCGTTGTTGACCTTATGATTTATGGTGAAGACGTCTTCCGGGATACGGTGAAGGATGAGCAGCGTCTGCATGTGGTGAAGGGCGACATTCGGGATCAGGCCCTGTTGAAGCAGGCCATGGCGGGCATGGATGCGGTGATTCATCTCGCTTGTATTTCCAACGATCCCAGCTTTGAGTTGAACCCGACGCTTGGCAAGTCCATTAACCTGGACGCGTTCCGGCCCCTGGTTGAAATTTCGCGAGACGCTGGGGTTTCACGGTTTATTTATGCGTCTTCTTCCTCGGTCTACGGCATTAAAGAAACGCCTCATGTCTCTGAAGACATGGTTTTGGAGCCTCTTACAGATTACTCTCGCTTCAAGGCCGACTGCGAGGCCATTCTGGCGGAGTATCAAAGCCCGCAATTCACCACCTGCACCATTCGCCCGGCCACCGTGTGCGGCTATTCGCCCCGCCAACGATTGGACGTTATTGTGAATATTCTTTCCAATCACGCCTGGCATAATAAGAAGATTAAGGTTTTTGGCGGTGAGCAGTTGCGTCCCAATATCCATATTCAGGACATGACCGACCTCTACCTGAAGTTGTTGACCGAACCCGACGCCAACATTGCGGGCAAGATTTGGAACGCCGGATATGAGAATCACAAGGTAAGCCATATCGCCGAGATGGTGAAGCGTGTTATGGGCGATGCGGTTCAGGTGGAGACCACGGATTCCGATGATATTCGCTCGTATCACATTTCATCTGAAGCCATTGCACGGGATTTGGGTTTCCGGGCCAGCCACACCGTCGTGGAGGCGGTGGCCGATTTGAAAAAGGCCTTTGAGGCCAACCTGCTGCCCAACGCCATGACGGACAAGCGCTACTTCAACATTAAAACCATGCAGGCGATTGGCCTGCAATAGCCAGCCAGGGAGAGACAGATGAAGGTCCCCTATTCCTACCTTCCCAGACAATTCGAGAACCCGGATCCTATTCTGGCGGAAATCCGCGATCTGGTCACCAAAGGCGCTTTGACTTTGGGACAACCCGTTGAGGCCTTTGAAGATGCCTTCGCCCAGTTTATCGGCGTTCCCTACGCCGTGGCCGTTGGCTCTGGGACAGACGCCTTATTCCTCTCCCTAAAGGCCCACGGCATAGGCCCAGGCGACGAGGTGATCACCACCGCGAATACCTTCGTGGCCACCGCTGGGGCCATCGAAACCTCTGGCGCCCGAATCCGGTTTGTGGATTGCAACGACTTGTTTGTCATGGACGTGGGCAAGGTAGAGGCCGCGATAACCCCTCAAACCAAAGCCATTATGCCGGTTCATTACACGGGGCAGCCAGTGGACATGCAGGCTTTAGAAGAGATCGCCCAGCGGCGGGGATTGGTGATCATAGAAGACGCCTGCACGGCCATCGACGGCGCGGTTGGGGGCAGGAGATGCGGCGCCATCGGCGCAGCGGCCGGGTTTAGCATGCATCCCTTGAAGAATCTGAATATTTGGGGCGACGGCGGCGTAATCACCACCCACAGCAAGGATGTTAGGGACAAGTTGAGGTTGTTGCGAAATCACGGCATGAGCGGTCGCGACACCTATGAGTTTTACGCCTACAACAGTCGCCTTGACACCATCCAAGCTGTTGTCGCGCTTCACCTTTTGAAAGACGTGAGATGGATTACGGATCAGCGCATTAAAAACGCCCAAAGGTTTGACGCCGCTTTTTCTCAGATCCCGCAAATTAGGGTTCCCCGACGCAGCCCGGATGAGCGTCATGTCTACCACCTCTATATTATTGAGGTCGATCAAAGAGACCAGCTTCTCGCCTTCCTCAAGGAGCAGGGCGTGAGCGCTAAAATCCATTATCCCGTGCCCCTTCACTTGCAGCCCGCCAGCGCGGGGCTTGGTTATAAGAAGGGTGATTTTCCCGTAGCCGAGGCCCAGGCCGACCGCATGTTGACCCTTCCTGTTCATCAACATCTCACCGATGAAGAGATGTCCTACATGATTGAGAAGGTGCAGGAGTTCTTCCGGTGAAGGTTCCCTATGTAGATCTTGCAGGCCAGTACGAGGCCCATCGGTCTCAAATCCTCTCCGCGGTTGACCGCGTTATGGGTTCCGGGAAGTATATCCTGGGTGAAGAGGTGGAGGCCTTCGAGCGGCGCATGGCCGACATTTGCGGGACCCGGCACTGCATTGCCGTCGCCAACGGAACCGACGCCCTGATTATGGCCATGGAGGCCTGTGACATTGGTCCGGGAGCTGAGGTGATCACAACTGCAAACTCCTGGATTTCTTCAGCATCAAGTATTGCGTTGGTAGGCGCCCGCCCTGTTTTTGTAGATGTGGGCAAGGACCAGAACATGGATCCAAGTCTTTTGGAGGCTTGCATTACGCCCAAAACCAGGGCCATCATGCCTGTACATCTTACGGGCAAGTGTGCGGATATGGATCCTATCCTGGCCATAGCTGAGAAGCATGACCTTGTGGTTATTGAAGATGCGGCTCAGGCCGTCGGCGCTCAGTATCATGGGAAATGCGCGGGTGGCTTGGGTCACGTCGCCTGTTTTAGCCTGCACCCCCTGAAGAACCTGAACGCCATGGGCGATGCGGGCGCCATCACTACTAATAACGATCATCTGGCCAGACGTTTGCGCCTGTTGGGCAATCATGGCATGATCACTCGCAACCATCATGAATCCTGGGGGCGCAACTCCCGGCTGGACAGCCTCCAAGCGGCGATTCTCAATGTCCGTTGTGACTTGCTTCCCGATATCATCAAATCTCGCCGTTATAACGCCTCGAAATACAGAGATGCATTGAGTGGGCTGGTGCAATGTCCACAGGACGCTTCGGACTGCATGGACACGTATCACCTTTTTGTCATTCAAACCGACCAACGGGACGCCCTCAAAAAATATCTGAAGTCAAAGAACATCTCCACCGCGATCCACTACCCAAAACCCATCCATCTCCAGGCCTGCTCGCGCGATTTGGGTTATGGAGAAGGCGACCTCCCGGAGACCGAAGCGCAGGCGGGTCGCATTCTCTCTATTCCTGTGCATCAGATGCTCACCGAGGCCCAGACGGATTATGTCATTGAGGAAATTAAGGTTTTTTTCACCCGATAGGGCCAATCCTGGGCGAGGTGGGCTGATTCGGGGGACGAGTGGCTTTTGACATGCGCGATGAGGGATCGTCTCTCTGAAGATCAATCCTGGAGCGGCCCAAGAAGCGTAAAAGAATCAGAGCGCTTCATGCGATATAAAAACCATCTGAAATGACGATAGCCTACTTATCACGTTTTTGAAATAAAACACATGTATGTTTATAGTTGGAATGCTTGAGATAATGAGGGTTATGGGTCAAGTGATTTATATAAATAATATGTGATCTTGCTCACGAGCGGCCTTATTATGCTTGCTTGTTTTAAATGTAGAAACTATATTGAAGAGCATGACGAACAAAGTGGCAGTTCTCTCCGACAAATTTCTGGAGGACGTTCACAAGTTCTTCATAGCAATGTGTTTGAGTCCCCATCTCTTTCACGTTGATTCTTCCATGCACATTCTCGAAATACAGAGGCAATATAGTGTAGTTTGTCGTATGGTTATGAATATTGCCACCGACAATCTACTATATTAAAGGAGGAAACGCACACTCCAAAAAAAAACTACAATCGACTCCTGATGGACATTAGTCGTCAAACCCCACGTTTTGCATGGCGGATGACAATTCCCATGGCAAAACGATATGGCCCGGCCCCGCACATCTTCACCATCCCCTCATGGCAATGTGTGGTCGGGCCAATTTTCTTTTTATTTTCGGTTTCCGTCGCTTAAGTGATGTTTTTTGGGAGTGAGTGGGCTTATTCAGACGAAAGTTCCCTTGCAGACAAGCGCCATTCCTTTTATGCTAGGAGCATATGGCAGCGGCCCTTGGGAGCATTGGTAAGTTGACAATTGAAAACCGTGACGGCCATCTCTTAACCAAGCAGAAGCACCGGAGTGTTTTTGCTGTTTTTTCACTCAGCTTCCTTGCGATGCTTCCCTTTTATTTCAAAGGTCATCAGCTAATTCTTGCGGATGTTCCCTTCGCGGGATGGTGGAACGCCTTTGGTTGGGAGTATGTTTTTGCCCTTTCAATTTACGCCGGGCTGGCTTCCGCCTCGAAATGGGTTTGCAAGGCCACGCTAATCCTGGCTGTGCTCTTCAACGCATGCATGGTTCTTGAAGCGGCCTCCTACCTTCAGTTCGGGCTGTTTTACAAACACGGACTATTGGCAAGCAGCAGCACGGCTCAACTTCTAAAAAGCGGCCTGGTTTTCATCACGGCCGAGTTGGTTCTGCAGCTGCTGGGCATGCTGTGTGTTTTCGCCATCCTTCATCTGCCCGGAGTTTTGTGTTATCGGTACACTCACCTGAAACGCATACACTTATTTGCCGTTTCGGGTTGCTACCTTTTGCTTGTTGCGATCTGGCCGCCGGGCCAGTTTCAGGAGCAGACCATGTCCCTGGTCGCCACGGCGAAAAGTTTTTTTCCTGTCGATGACCACCGGACCCTTGTTCATGGCGTTATGGATTTTCCAGATTTTCAAGAAGCGCCGGTCCAACCCCTGGCCCTGCCTACGGAGAAACGCTACAATCTGGTTGTGTACGTCATGGAGAGCACGAGGGCGGCATCCTGCTCCGCCTATGGCAGTTTGGCGGGCACAACCCCATTTTTGGACTCTGTAAGGAGCAAGGGTCTTTTTTTTGAACAATGTTATAGCGATGGCGTGCGCAGCATCAAAGCTCTATCTACACTGATTCTGGGTATACCTCCCAGGCATTCTGTGGCTTCCTGGGCATCGTTGCCTATGCATAACGCCTTGGGAGAAAAACAACTTGCGGGTATTTTTAACAGCGAGGGCTACTACACTGCTTTTTTTGTGAATTCCCATATCAGCTTCGACAACCGCCAGGATTTTCTAACGAACCTGGGTTTTGATGAGGTTAGGGGGGCTGATGCCTTTATAGCGTTAGACGACACACCTCTCATTGAACAGCTTAAGGCCCATTTTCAAACTGCCGATGATCAGGGCCAGCCTTTGCTCTCCCTGCTCCTGGCCAGCAGTGGTCAACGCCCCTATCCTTACAAGGGGAGCCATATTCCCAACGCGGCCGCCGAGGCTGAGGCGGCGCGGATGGGAGTACCC
>JBNKOV010000074.1:0-12863 GCA_050294955.1 Holophagae bacterium | reverse complement strand
GAGTTCCTCAACAGCAGAAGCCACTTCCGACAAATTCTCAACGCTCAACTGCACCGATTTCGAGACATCGGAAATATTGTTGGACATCTCGGTCGCCCCGTCGGAAACCTTCTCCATTTCCGCGTGGGAGGTTTCCGTACCCGAGCTGATGGACCCGATTCCCGTTTGCAGAGACTCGCCCACATCGGCCACCTGACGGAAAGCCTTGTCGGTTGAATTGACGTTATGCTGAAGGAGATCAATATTCTCGGTTAAAATATTCAGCTGATTTCCAAGGAGATGGCTGGTTTTGTCCATTCGTGTGATCAGGTCGTTCAGCTTCCCGACAAAGGTATTGAACCATTTGCACAAATCGCCCATTTCATCGTTATGCCGAGCCGTGAGACGAACGCTTAAGTCCCCCTCCCCTTCAGCCATGTCTTTAAGAACCGTAACCACATCGTCGATGGGTTTGATGAGGTGGTTGGCCAGGAAAAAACCGAGTGCCAGAGAAATCACACCGGCAAGGGCAATGAGGATCAAAGCCCAGTTTAGCGCGTTGCTGGTAATACCCTCAATCCGCTCCTGGCTGTATACAAAAAAGACCCTTGACAATACTTCGGACCCACTGCTTGCGGCAGCCTTGGACGCAGGATCCGCCGCGGGTTCGCCCAAACCCAACGCATCCAACGGATCGTCCGCCGTGGCTGGATCTTGGCCTTCGACAGCAGGATCGGCTTCCGCCGTTTCCGTTCCCAGATCGCCCAAAAGATCGTCCAAACCGCCGCCGGCATCGCTTTCTGCAGCCGCATCCGTCCCAGAAGACTCTTGCACTAAAATGCCGGAGGTTGTGTAGATGAGATAGTCTTTGCCATTCAACTCAACGTTTCTGGCGAAACCGTAATCCCCATTCCTCTTCAGCCCCCGCGAAAAGGCGTCGAGGTCTTTATCGTGCACGGTTGAATCTTCACCCTGAAGCGCATAGCCAACCTTGTTTTTTTTCAGCGTATTCTGCAACATCTCCTGACTGAGCTTGGATTCCGAAGAACGGAAATGCGGAGTCTCGTTGTCAGACACATCGTAAACAAGAATAGCCACCAGATCGGAACCGTTCAACCGGGATTCCATGTTGGTGATTACGGTGTCTACATCGCCCAACAACAGGGAGTCGTTGCTCAAAGTGGTAAAGGATTGGGTGTCGTTGCCCACCCTTGTCGTGAACTCTTTATTTATAGCCTTGTTGAGATTCCAATAATCCCAAATTGCAAGTATGCCTGAAATACAAACCACCAGACCACAAAAACTTACAATGATTTTAGTACGTATCTTCACATTCGAGAGAAGTCCAGATGCCGCCATGCTCATTCCTCTATGGTGAACTTATCGCTGCCTTCGGGGATGACAATATCAAATCTGCTCGCCACTTTCCCATTGATCTTAATTCGCCAAGATCCCGCTTCTTGCACCAATTGTCCATAGGCTCCTGCGTTTAACGCATTGCCGGCTGTGGTGAAGACCGGTATTTTTTTCTTAACGGTCTGTTTCACCACAAACTTGATAGAGTTATTGCTTGTTACAATACGCTCCTCCAATAAAAGGATGAAATTTACTTCGTAACGGTCCAGGCTTCGAATGGCTTGTGACACCTCTCGGATCGATTGAACGGGCGCTTTGACAACACGAATCCCCGTTTCGGCGACAATCTCGGAAATAAAGATATCTACATCGACTGAAGGGCTATACACCAGACCAACCCGGGTCGCGTCTGGCATGAGTTCCTTGATGATTTTTGTCTGCTGCGCAAGGTCGGACTGCGCAAAAGCCAGAGTAGTAAACAAAAGCAATGGTAGTAATTTTCGAACCACGGAACGCCTCCTCTGGAGCGATAAATTGTTTAGACGCAAATCTAAGCGGACACAATATTTTACATCAAAATCATCTCGACAAGGGCACTTTTTCCCAAAGATTTTCACCGATGCGACGACGGGGAAAATAGAAATGCCACTCAAGATGTTGGGTTGCAACGGGTTCAAAAATATCAACTGCAAAATCCCACTCTGTTTTCATTTCACAGCTCATTTTTTCATTAGCATAAGGCCGTGCAAGGGCTTTTCCATAGCTTGGATCCCCCACAAATTATAGCGCCCATGTCGTTATTTCATTCAATTTTCGAGAGGAATATGCTAACGTATTTTCTGTGGGTTTTCTTTATTTCGCACCATGGCTTGGGTAGAGGATTATATGACCAGAGTGTTACTGGGGACTGGGAAGAAAAAGAAGATTCAGGCCGTGGTGAATTTCTACTCAGGTCTTCAGAAAGAAAAAAAAGTGAAGATCCTCTCTATGAAAATTACCACAAAAAAAGCCCTTTTCTGGACCTACGACGAGCTGAAGCTGCTGTACGAAACCCACGACGGCTCCAGGGGAAACGCGCCGGACAAGCTTCTAAATGGACTGGACTCACACGCCTACAGGGAACAAGCCATGGTGGTCATCAATTGCAAGACCCCCAAGGTTGAAGACGAAATGCTAAAGGTAAAAATACTAACCGCCTGCCATGCATACATTTCTAAAGGCGTGCGCGCCTCTGTCACAGGCAAGGAATTACGAGAAAGCCAATACCGGGTCTATTACCAATGCGTCATTCAATTAAAGGGTCCCGTGGAAGGCGTCGTGGCCTGTAAAGACGAGCTGATTCATGAAAAATTATGCGACCCCAAATCTGTGGGTTACCTGTTTTAAGTTCCAGCGCCCTCCTTCCAGGCGAAGACGATGAATCATATCGGCTTTTCTATCGTATTCCATTTATGGTAAAGTTTGCCGGACTGGTAGGAGCGAACCGATGGATCAACACCCCCCTTTAAGACGAATCGACGAACATATGGAAGACCTGGAAGAGGTCAGGCCCGGACCTCAGGTCGTATTCCACTCCTTGGATCCGTCCGTGAGAACCCTTTGGTTTGTAGGCCGACTGGTGTTTTGGGGAATCTTGGGCGTTGTGTTCGCGATCGTGTTTTTCACGCTCATGATTGGCAAGCCGGAATGGCGCTCCTTCCTCCTTATCGCGGGACTGGCCCTTGGCGCCCTGGCTCTGTTGAGCATTGTCTGGCCTTTTATCAGCTATAAGCACTGGGGCTACGCCATCAGAAACACCGATTTTCTCATTCGCTCAGGCGTTATTTGGAAACGTTTGAGCGCCGTGCCCTTTTCCAGAATTCAACATGTAGACAGTGATTCAGGACCCCTTGAACGCTCATTTGGCATTGCCAATCTGATCATACATACTGCTGGTTCGGGCTCGGGCAGCTTGGGCGTCCCCGGACTGCAGGCCGAACACGCGGAAGAATTGAGAGATTATCTCTCGGAAGTGGGACACACCCATGCAAACCTATGACCAAGAACCGCCCTGGCGGTCTCTCCACTGGACCATGTTGCTCTTCGGGCTTGGCAGCATCCTCCGCGGCGCTATTTTCCCCATGGTGGTTTTTGGGTATGCGGCCAAGAGCTGGGGACTGTTCTTGTTCATCTTGTTCACGGGCGTCTTTTTACCGCTCATCGCCCAGGTCATGAAGTTCTTAAGCATGCGCTACCAGGTGGGCATGGGTCGCATTCGAATCCGAGAAGGGATTTTCAGTAAAAAAATCCGCAGCATACCCGTGAAGCGCATTCACAACATCAACACCTCTCAATCACTTCCTGCAAGGTTGTTCAACGTATTGCGACTGGATATTGAAACCGCTGGCGGCGGCAACGCGGAAGCCTCCTTTGTGGCCTTATCACGAGATGCGGCCATGGAAATCCAGGAATATGTGCGGATTGAGAAGGGACGAAACGAGGCTGGCGAAGTTGAGACCAGTGAAGAAGTCTCCGAAAATGTGCTGTTCCAGATAAGCATCCGAGATATTCTGATTGCCGGCGCCACCACCAACCGCATGGGTCTGATTATGGTGGGCCTTGGCATTGTTTTTCAGTATTGGGAAGAGTACGCCGTAGAAAAAACGCCTCAATTTGTGCAAGCCGCCCTGGAAGAGCTAAAAATACAGGCAAGCGCTGGCGGGTTCCATCTCTTTTTGATGGTCGCCGGTCTCCTCCTATTCTTTTTCCTACTTGCATGGCTCATAAGCATTTTCACTGCTTTGGTCAGTTGGCATCGGTTCACGCTCTCGGATGCTGGAGACGATCTGAAAATCAAGACGGGATTATTCACCGTTCGCGGCTTCACCATGCCCAGGAACAAGATTCAGGCCCTGAGAATGAAGATCTCCCCATTTCGCCGGCCCTTCTCTTTGATGGACATAAAAGTGCGCTCTGCGGGCCATGTCGGCATGCAGGAGGGCCAACGGGTGGAGTCCGACCTATTGGCGCCCATCGCTCGCGCCGGCGAGGCCAACCGATTCGTGCAGGCCGTATGGCCGGAAGCCGATTGGGACGGCGTCCAATGGCTTCCCGTGCATCGTTACACCCGTCAGCGGCAATTCCGCATATTGTTGTCCATAACCGCCGCCGCAACAGCCGTTTTGGGATTGACCCTCAACGCCGATCCCGTGAAGGTTCCCATCATGGTCATTCTCATCGGCGTGCCCTTGATGTGGCTCATCTCCCACCTGACCTACAAGCAGACGGCCTATGCTGTGGATCAACGGTTCCTATACATCAAAACGGGCTTCCTGGGATTACACTTCTGGGTTATTCCAGTGGGTAAAATCCAAAACCTCGCCCTCACCCAAACCCCGTTCCAAAGGAACAGAAGCCTGGCCAGTCTCCAGGTGGATGTCGCGGGAGGCGCCCAGACCACCTCTCAACCAGAGGTTCCCAATATCCCACTCAGCAGCGCCTGGCGACTCTTTAACCGCCTCGGCCACCCCTTTCCTGCTCTTAGTATTGGGGGCGCTAAAAAAAAGGCTGACGATCTTCAGACCGCCAGCCTTTTGGATTGATGTTCTGGAAACGACTGATTACATAACCGGATAACACGACATGAGCGATACCAGATCGTTGATGTCGATGACATTGTTTCCATCGAAATCGTAGCTGGCGTTGTACTCTCCGGGATTGTTCCACCAGGAGGACACTTCAGGAACGGTTTCGGTCCGTACATAGACGCTCAACGTGAGATCGTGGGTCAAAGCGCCAGAAGTTCCCATTACCTGAATGGCGTGCAGTCCTTCGGTCGCTGTTCCATCGGTGGTAATATCGATCTGTACCGAGCCAGGAGGCGTTACCGGATTGCCCGTGATGTTGCCCATGAAACCGGTGGGCAAGTCGCCGAGAGAGAAGGTAACGGGATCGCTGAAACCATTTCTTGGCGTCACGTCCACGGTCACCGTTTCCATGGCCTGACCCCGGCAGATGGTTTGCGCCTCGGCTGTGGTGGCGATATCAAAATTGGGTCCCAGGGTAATGTCCATATCCGCAGTCCAGGAGGTGGTGCCCGCGCGATTATCCGTCCAGATGGGACGAATGATGTTCTCGTAAATGGACATGCCGTTGTAATCACCCCACTGGAAGTTGTCGGTGGGATGCTGGGATGTCACGGAAGTGACCCGCGTCTCGGGCTCCCAAGTCACGCCGCCATCAGCGGAGAAGGTGTGGTACAGATCAACCGTCAAACGCGCCGGGTCGTTTTGGGTGCTGTAGAAGATCGCGTGCAGATTGCCGCCGCCGTCTACCTCAATCCAGGGGTTGAAACGGTCAACGGAGTTGATGTCGTCTAAAGTATGGGGATTGGTGATGTTCCAGGTCGCCCCTGAATCGTTGGACCAGCCCACCACAATCTTGGAATGGTTGTCCATGATATCCGGTTGTTCGGGACCGTTCACATCGGCCCAGGCTGCATAGATCCGATCTTTAAATGGGCCATTGGTAGTGTCTGTTGTTGCAGATACAATAACCGGGGCGCCGCGATTCTCAAAGCTGGGAATAAAGTAGTTGAACGACGCATTGGTGGGCGCGACCGCTGAGAGAGGCGAAAAGGTCTGGCCACCGTCGTTGGAAATGTTCATACGGATTTCCTGAGCGGAAATGCCTGCCCAGAACTGATATACCCTTCCAGAAGTGTCCGTGGTAACATCGCCGCCAATGCCCGTAGTGCCAGCCACGCTTTGGGGCGTAGCCCAGGTAGCCCCGTTATCAAGAGAACGGGTGAATTGAATCACGTTGCCGGAATGGTAGTGGAGGTAGACATTGCCAAAATGAGGCGAGGTGGGGTATCTGTCCACATGAAGGAATTCTTTATCGCTTCCGGTGTCCACAAGCACCATGTTGCCCCAGGTAACCCCGTTGTCGAAAGAGGTGTACACCTCGATATTACAGGAAAAAAAGCAATTGCCCAACTGCGACATTATGGCCATGGAACCATCTGTAGACCACTCAATTGTTGGGTCGCAGCAACTTGCCCCTAAACTGGAGAGCGAGCGTTGCCATGTGGTTCCACCATCGCTTGAATAATACATCTCTTGCCCGCTGGGACCATTCACCCCTGCAAGCACCAGATCCGGATTTACTGGGTTGATGGCAATGGCCGACTCAGCCGAGTCTCTGCCTGTGGTGATCTCAATCTCGCCATTAACCGTAACAGGCGATCCCTCAAACTCCACAAAAACGCCATCCTTGAAAACGCCGCCATGGGTGGTTCTATAGGCTTCCGGAGCTGATAAAGGATATTGGCCCTTGCCGGTTTTTCTCAATTTAGGCATTTCTTTGCGAAGGGCGACTCGAAACCAGAATGGAATCTTGGAACGATCTGTCCATTCATCCGGAGGGAGGAGAGCCAGATCCTCTTTTATTAATTCCAGGTTGCGGTCGTCCCAGGGGATGCCCACCGCCTCGGTTTTACGGTACATTTCATTGTAATCGACTCGGGGATCAAGGCCCCGCGCATTGTAATCCTGCTCTTGAGCCATGGCTGTCCACACAACACCTATGGCGATAAGACTTCCGAAGAAGGTTCGGAACTGCTTCATCTTCATTCTCCTCATTTCCGCTTTCCACTTTGAGACCTGCCTTACTCTTAAGTGAGACCTCAATGTTAATATGTTGCGGGCCTCATGGCAAGCTGAGATGGCTTAAATCCTCAGTTCTTCCCCAGTATTTTTAAAAAGACCGAATCATACCCAGCTTGATTGTTGAATTCCAGCCTCTTGCAATTCATTGGAGGACATGATCAGGACACCAGCGTAACCTCACCGTAACATACCCCTCGTACATGCTAATAGTGCGTTGAAATTCGGTCGTTTTCAACGCCATTGGAGATCCTAAAAGGTCGATACAAGGAGCATGAAATGAGATATATAGCAGTTACATTTTGCATCATGGCCGGCATGAGCGCATTCGCTCAGAGTGAAGCGGCCTGGCGTGAAGACGCGGGCTGGTTTGTAGGCGGCGTAATTGGCAGCGGCGAACTGGACGAAAAAATTGTGGAAGACGGCGATGTGCTTAGCGACAATTCCGACGACCGGGACATCACAGCCGGTCTGGTGGCGGGTTATCAGTTCAATCGCTATGTAGGCATTGAGGTGGGCTACCACATCTTCGGTGAAATGAAAGTAGATGATGGTGAGGATCACATAGACCTGGATGTCCAGGGCATCAAGGTTCTGGGCTACGGGCGCTGGCCCATCGGGAAGCGGTTTGCGCTGGTGGGCAAGGGCGGCCTGTTTCACAGCTATGTTCAGGAAACCGTGCGTTTCGGCAACAGGCAGCAAGACGACGACGAATGGGATGTATCCTTCTCCCTGGAGGCAGGCGCCCACTTCAAACTGACGCCAAGATTAACCGGCGTCATTGAGATTGGTTACTACAACCTGAATCTCCTGGACTTTGATTGGGACCATGATGATGACCATGACGACGACCACGAATGGTGGGAAGACTTCCACGGGCTGGATCGCTCCATCACTTCCGCACAAGTCGGCTTGCGTTACCGATTCTAAATCAAAGACCGAAAAGGGCGACAGATGTCGCCCTTAAAGCCGCCATGGCTCAATAACCTTCCGCCCAACCATTCCAGCGTCTGGGATCGGCTGCGCCATACAAAAGACCGTCTTTTAAGTGAACGCCATTGGCGGCGCCTATGGGGAATGGGCTGGCCAACTCGAACTTTTTATGACCTTTAAGTTTTAGAACGGCCATGGTGTCTGGAGACAGGCCATAGGGTTCATACAGAATTCTGTCCGGCTTCCACTGGTGATGAAATCGGGGCGCCGAGACGGCTTGCTGTATGTCCATCTCGTGGTCGATGATGTTCACAATCACCTGAAGCACGGTGGTGATAATGGTGGACCCGCCCGGGGATCCGATGACCAAAAAGGTCTTGCCGTCTTTTGACACGATGGTCGGGGTCATGGAACTCAGCATTCTTTTGTGGGGCTGTATCTCGTTGGCCTTTCGGCCTAACAGGCCATACATATTGGGCGTATTGGGTTTAATGGAGAAATCGTCCATTTCGTTGTTGAGCACGAAACCAGCGCCTGTCACCACCACCTTGCAGCCGTAATGACCATTGAGGGTGGTGGTGCAGGAAACGGCGTTGCCGGCTTTGTCCACCACTGAGTAATGGGTGGTCTCGGTGCTCTCCTTGCCCCAGGCCCCGTGAGATATGGTCTCGCTGTCGCTGGCCTTTGCGGGATTGAAGTCTTTAAACCGTTTCAGAGCATAGGGTTTGGAAAGCAGCATCTCAAGGGGCATCTCCACGAAGTCGGGATCGCCCAAATGCTCGGCTCGGTCCGCATAGGCTCTTCTCTCTGCTTCCACCATGAGGTGAACCAACGAGGATCCGCCATAACCCATAGACTTCAAATCGTATTCTTCCAGTATATTGAGAAGATGAACCAGCAACACGCCGCCGGAAGACGGAGGCGGCATGCTCCAAATTTCATAGCCGCGATAATCCCCACGCATGGGTTCCCGCCATTTCGCCTGATATTGCTTGAGATCTTCAAGACTGATCAAGCCGCCGCCCCGCTTCATTTCCGCTACAATCAGCTCAGCCGTTTTCCCTCCGTAAAACCCGTCTCGCCCTTTCTCAACAATCCGATCAAGGGTGTTGGCCAGATCAGGTTGCTTCCATAAGTCACCCGCCTTAAAAGGCTTGCCATTATTGGTAAAGACCGCCTTGGAACCGGCGTAATCGTCCAGATTCTCCAGATGTTTGGAAAACTCCTCCGCCAGGCGCCAGTGCAAAACCTGTCCGTCTCTCGCCAACCTGATAGCGGGGGCCATGACTTCAGCCCGGGTCATGGTTCCATACTGCTCTAACACCTTCAACAATCCGTCAACCGAACCGGGTACGCCTGCCGCGAGATGGCCCTTCACCGACAGGCCGGGAACCACATTGCCGTCTTTGTCCAGATACATGTCCTTGGAAGCCATGCCTGGCGCTTTTTCGCGAAAATCTAGCGCCTTCACCTCGCCGTTGGCCGTGCGGATCATCATAAACCCGCCGCCGCCAATATTGCCGGCCCGAGGGTGCGTCACGGCAAGAGCAAACCCAACGGCAACAGCAGCGTCAAAGGCGTTTCCACCTTGCTTTAAAATCTCAAGACCTGCAAGCGTGGCGGGCTTTGAGCTTGAACTCACCATGCCCTTCTCGCCCTTTGCGGGAGAGCCCGCCGCGACATGAACAGAGACCAGCAGTATGAAAATAAGGCGAATGAAGGTCATCTTTATCTCCTCTTCCTCAACTTCAGGAGCCCGCGCAGAAAGCGAACCCAAATATTTCTCTTATAACCCACAGGCGTGATCCCCAACTGTCTTTCAGCCTTGTCGAAAGCCTCCTCCACCAGAGCGTCGTGCAGCCAGCGAAAGAAAAACGGCCAGGTAACTTGAGCAAATCCTGAGGTATCCATTATCACCTCATGCCTGAAAGTGGTGTGGCCTGACTGGAGTTCTTGCAAATAAAAGGCGTGATAACCATCGAAACCTTTGGGTCCCGTAAACCGAAAGCGGATGCTGCGCCCCGGATCATAGGCCTCTACAAAGTACCGAATGGGACCATGCCCGCCAGCAGCGCCAACCTGCAACGGCTTGTCGAAAATCATGGGTGGCCATCCCTCAGGCCAAAGCCGATCCTCATTCGAAGACAAACTGTCCAAAAGGGGTCCCGTTTCTACAAGCGGTTTGGGGATGATTCTCTGATGGATATTTTCAACTTTCATGGCGTCACCGTCCAGGCTTTTCAAATCTTAGGACAACTGGCTGTTCGTAGCAAGACCAACATGGCATTTCCACCCGCTACGCTCAAAACAAACCCTATACATGCATACGCAGCTAGCCCGCTCAAAGCCCGTTAGATTAAAACTCTTTGAAGATCAAAGTGGATTTGGGGTATGATACAGGTTCAGGGCCAATCAGAAGACCGTTCTTTAGGAATTCACGTAACTCGCAAAAAGGAGGCAGGCATGACCCAAATTTTTAAACCACTGCTCTTAGCAGCCCTCGCAACAGCCCTGTCTCTATGGGCGCAAAGATCTGAACTGAACGGATCTATTAGCCATACGCCCCAACCCTACGGCGCCATGCTGGTGCTGATAGCCGATGGAACCATAAACCTGCTGGAAGATTTTGCGGGTCCCGATTGGGACAATTTCCAGCGAACGGTGCTGGGACGACGAGACGCAGAAATTGAGGAGGACCGTCGCGAAGCGGAATCCTTTTTCAAAACCCGGTTTGGCATCGACGTAAACGACCCCGCCAATGACGAAAGGGTGGCCTTGCGGTCCTTCGCGGTAGATCCTCGCATCAACTTCCGCGCTGCGGTGATTACAGGGAGTTGGGTAGAGAAGGCCGGAACACCGGTGCTGGATGGGGGCTGGATTTTAGAAATCATAGATCCCAAAGGCATGGAACTGGGGGGCGAACACGAGGGCGTCTACGTCAGTACCGGCTCCTTCGCCAGACTTGGAACCCTGTACATAGAATCGGTCCTTCCCAATATTGTGGTTTTCAAAGATGGAGAAGCCGGTTCGCCCGCCTACCGCAAAGATAGACTGCCAGGAAAGCGCATCATCAACTATCAATCCCGTCATTTCAGCCAGCGGCCCAATGAGAACGGAGAGATGGCCGCCTACGAAGTAGAGAGTCCGGGTTATGGGGTCGGCATGGCCATGGACTCAAAAATGGAGTCTGAGTCCGAACCCTACATGGTCACCAAAATGCGCCGCATGGTCATCACGTTCGACCCGCCAGAGCAGTAAACCTCACGCCCCGCCAGCGCCATCCACCCATAGCCTTAATTCCCAAAAACGGCCTTTTGGCCTGTTAGGCCCACTATAGAAAAGCGCCCACAGGGCTCATGGCGCCTGAACCTGGGTTGACAGGCTTGCGACACTAGCCTAACTCGGTAAAAATATGCTAGTCTTGAAGGCTTATGCCGCAGCGAGCCGGGAATAGCTGATAGGCAATTATTGTGAGTGTTGGGATTGGTGGATGTTTAAAAGAAGAAGTTATGGCTACGGAAGCTCCCGTGAGAAGAAATTTAGCGCAAAAATTTTGGTGCTTGCCCTTGTTGTATTGCTCGCCTGTTATTTCGGCTACCGCAAGTACATCACCATGAATCTGGCTTCAGCCAATGAGGCTGTGGCCGCCCAAGAGTGGGAAAAAGCGGAGACCGGTTTTAAAAGAGTGGCCAACCTCCCTTTCAGCAGTGCAAACGGACACGACGGTCTGGGCGCTCTGGATCTCCTCAGAGATAATCCAGATGGCGCAAAAGCTCACTTTGCAAAGGTTTTGGAGAAAAAACCGGGTCGAATGGGCGCAGACCCCCATATTATTTTTCAAGCATTCTTCTTTCACGGTCGCTATGCAGAAGCCGGCGCCTATCGAGACTTTCTATCCAATTGGAAATCGGCGGACGAGCTGAAACCCTACGCTCTCGATTTCGCCGCTATAGCGCTTGCCGATTACGACCTTGACGGCGCACGCAAGCATCTCGATGCGACCCCTGCAAATGTCCAAGACCAAAACCGTTATCGTAAACTGAATCAGTTGGTGAAGGATTATGAAACCGACGGATTCGCCCCGGTCATGCTGGACCGCAACGGCGCACCTGTGCTTATCTACGACCTGAACAAAGGGAGCTACGAGTTTAAATCGCCCAAATTGTTTCAGGGCTGGTCCGATGAAAAGGGGCCTGTGCTCAAGAACCTGAGCGCAACCGCCAGGCTCAGTCGCATTCGCAGCACCCTGGACCTGAATCTTCAGAAAGCCGCCCACCAGGCAATGAGCGACTATAACGGAACCATGATCATGGCCGACCCGAACACCGGGGATATTCTGGCCGCCTACGGCACAGAGGGCTACTCGCCTTTCGACACCGGCTTTGAACCCGGATCCGTAATGAAGGTGCTCACCTACGGCGTCTTCCTCAATGAAGGCGGAGACACCACGGCCTACGCTCCCAAAATGTATCCGGGCAACATGGAGATCGGCGGTAAAATTTTCTATGACTGGACCACCCAGGGCCAGCTACGCTCGATTAACGAAGGCATGGCGGTGTCCTGCAATCTCATGTTCGCGCAAATGGGCAATGATTTGGGTTGGTCCAACCTGAACCGGGGTTTCCAACGATTGTTCAATGGGAATGCCCTAACAGGGTTCCTGGGAGACGCTCGTTACGGAAAACTGGTGAACGAACCCGAAGGCGCTTGGGAACTGGGAAGAGCCGCCATCGGATTGGATTATTGGGAAACCACGGTCCTCGGACTGTTGCAAATCCCTCTAGCAGTTGCCAATAAAGGCCAGTTGGCCGAGCCGCGCCTTATTTTGCAATACACCGATGTGGAAGGCGGCGTCTACCAGGACAACAGCAAAGTGGAAACGCGAGAGCTTTTCTCTCAAGCAATTGCACAAGAACTGCTTATGTCTATGGAAGCGTCGGTCTACTTCGA
>JBNKOV010000073.1:0-12954 GCA_050294955.1 Holophagae bacterium | reverse complement strand
GCGCATTCACGATGCGCTTGCACCCTTCTTTTTTGGTGAGTTGTCGGGTTCTGCCTTTGCGAAAATTGAGCTCTAATCTATTGCCAATGCGTGGTTTTCGAATGACCACATTCATGCGTTCGCGAGCGGCCACAAATAGGAACGCCCTTCTGGCGTGGGCAATATCATCACCTTCTTCCGCAACCCAGAATACGCGGCTGTTGGAGCCGCTGACGCGCGCCTTGTGAAGGAACTCCCAGTATTTTCTGTATTCTCTTGAATCAAGTTTAAACGTTTTTGTTGTAAATCTTAATTTTCCCATGGCCACCAGCACATTCGTGAATAAAAGACGATGAATCATCATAGCCGATTACGGTTCAGATGCCTAACAAAAAAATCAAGGGCAATTTGTTTTTTACAAAAAAAGAAGGTAGAGGTGGACCTGATCTTTCAGGGAATTCACTGAGGCGTAAGTGTTTGTATCTGGGTGGCATTTTGGATTTTTGGGAAAATAAAGGCCCGTTGCCCTGTGGGGAAGAGGCGTCCTGCTAATAACCGTTAAACTTTTGCCTTTGCAACGGGTTGAATCAATGTATAATAAAATGCCTGCCTGTAGATTGGGAAGGCGATTTTTAGGAATTCCTACACCTGTAACGGATAGAAGAAAACGAAATGGAAACCGGTTCTCGCGAGGTCGACCTCATCTGGGAGGCGACTGCTGATCAGCCGCATGATCTCCAGTTAAATACTTTTTTTGACAGTCTTTTTGACAGTCTGGGGCTTGATGACGTGGAGGTTGCGGTCCTGGTGACTGACGATCCCCAAATGCAGAAATTGAACCGGCAATATCGCGACAAAGACAAGACCACGGATGTATTGTCTTTTCCCAGCGGTTCTGGTCAGGGTCCTCATGATACCGTGCATTTGGGCGATATTGTGATTTCTCAACAGCAGGCGGCCCGTCAGGCGGATGAAATTGGACACGATTCAGCTCGTGAGATCAGGTTCTTGTGTTTGCATGGAACCTTGCACTTACTGGGGTACGATCACGAAACCGACAACGGTGAAATGGATGCGCTTCAATCTGAGCTTAAAGATAAGCTCAAATCTTTTTTCTAGGGAGGATGACGTCAATTGGACGACGGTAATAGTAGGATGTTGAGTGTGATAATGGCGGGTTTGGCGATTTTAGTTTTATACCGTTTGCTCAACAATCTCTTAAAAGCGGGTTTCTTCGGATTGGGCCGTATCTCAATCCTGGCCATGGTTGAAAAGGCCAAACAAGACCGGGCCGTGTTGTGGCATTATTTGGAAGAGCCCATGCTTCTGAAGTACTCCACGCAGATTTTCGACAAACTGTCCCTTTTGGGTCTCCTGGGTTTGTTGATGATGAAGTATCCAAATCCCAGCTTCCTTAATTTAGGCGTGTTATGTCTCTATATTGTGGTGTTCGACCTGATCATTCCCAGCGTGACCGCAGCCTTTATTCCTGAAAAACTGGTGAGCAACTTGTTCCCATTCATGCGCGGCCCCTATCTGTTGTTTGCGCCATTCACCCATGCCCTGATTTTTATAGCCAGGAAAGGGCGAGAGAATGAGGATGAGGAAGCGCCGGAAGACATCAAGGCCTTTCTCATGGCGGGCGCTGAAGAGGGCATTATCGAAGAGAAAGAGCAGCCCCTTATTCATAACCTGCTTAATTTCAACGACACCGTGGTTCGCGAGGTTATGACTCCGCGCACCGATATGGAATGTCTGGAAATCACCATGTCCAACGAGGAAATTAATGAGGTTTTCAGGCGCACCAAGTATTCCCGGCTACCGGTTTATCGCGGCGACATTGACCGCATAGAAGGGGTTTTGCGGTTCAAGGACTTCATTGAAATTTCCAACGAGGGCAAGTCCATTGAGAAGTCGCTGACCCGGGTCATGTTCATGCCGGAGAACAAGAATATCAGCGATTTGCTGGAAGAAATGTTAACTCACAGAACCCAGATGGTTATCGTGATCGACGAATACGGCGGGACCGCTGGCCTCACCACCTTGGAAGATCTCATCGAGGAGATTGTGGGCGAGATTCACGACGAGCATGAGGAGCCGGATGCAGACGAAATCATTGAACTGAAAAACGGTTCGTTCCTGGTGGATGGCAAGGTGTTATTGGAGGACTTTTGCGAAATGTTCTCCATAGACGTGGAAGTGAGCGACGTGGACACCATTGGCGGCTTCATTTTCAATCATGAGGGCCGCATCCCAAAAGAGGGAAGTCATTGTGAAATTGGCGGATTGAGCGTAGAGATCGCTCGGGCCGATGATCGCCGGATTTATCAGGTGAAGGTAACGCCCCAATCCAACAACGCTCCGGTGACGGCAGGGGTGGAGACCTGAGTTAGCCTTCCAACAGTTTCAACAGGTTTTGAGGAGAGAGGTTGGCCTGAGCGCCAGCGGCTTCATTCGGGTCTTTCAAAATCCGATCTTTGGTGATGGACACCGAAAGCAGGATAGAGCCGCTGTCTTCTTCCAATCGCTTTTCTCTGACCGTTGTGACCTCGTCAAATGTTGGGAAGCTGTTTGTTTCTTGATGCTCCACATCCCGGATGCGTTCATTCTCCTCCAGCTCTTCCCCGGGTCCAATGGCGGCCTGGCTGGGTTCTGGCGGCGATTCGCGGCGTTCCGGCTCTTGGGCCTCCAATCTGGGGTTTCTGTTGGGGTATATGGGCGGAGCGCCGTTTCCTATGCTTAATGCCATTTTCATCACCCTCGTTTATTTGGAAATTTCAACCCTCGCTCTTGTAGAAGTTTCTCATGGCGTTTTCCAGGACTTCTCTTCGAATAAACCTCAGTTTAACCAGGATATCGCCCATGCGCAACTTGTGGGTTTGTTTCAGTTCCTGTAAATGGGCCAGCTTTTTTGGAGAAACGCCAAGGATGTGGGCGCGTCTGATGAAGACATCCTCTTCCACCGCGTCCTCCAGGAATAGCCGGTTGATCATGTCTTCCTCCATGTAGCCCAGGTACATGGCCAGGACCGAGATATGGAGATGGTCGCTGCTGTAGGTGCGCTGATAGCGCAGGGCAATGCTTCTCTGCTCGTCTGTAATGAGCCCCCGTTTCACCAGGTAGTCGCCGATGAGTTGGGGCAGGCTAACGGGCAGGTTCAGCAATCTCTGAAGGCGTTCTTCCAGAACGTCGGGGAAGACGGGTTTAAAGAGGTAGTCGTTGATGCCTGCCTGAATGGCGCGTTTCACCAGGCTGGAGTCGTTGTTGGCCGACATCATGAGGATGGGCAGCTTTTTGGCGGGGTAGCGTTTTCGGATGGTTTTCACCATTTCCAGGCTGTCCTCCGCCTTGGGCAAATGAAGGGCGGTGATGGCCAGCCGGATATCCTGATGTTGGTCAAAAAGATCCCAAGCCTCTTCCGGCGAGCTGCATGCAAGCACCTCGAAGACACCCAGGTTCTTAAGGGTCATGCTGACAAGCCGCTGAGATACATGGCTTTTATCTATTACGAGCACTCGGATCTTGGGACCGGATTCCATTTCCACACCACCCTGGTTCTTATCTCATTCTAACTTAACATGGAAATGGCGTGGGGAACTAGATTATAATTTTAACGCTTGGGAGGGCATTCAGCGGGCAAAAATCCTGGCTGGGTCTCTAAAACTCTTAAATTCAAGAACATTCCCGGAAGGATCTTTGATGAACATGGTGGCCTGTTCTCCCACCTGACCTTGAAACCGGATCATGGGTTGGTGAACAAAGGTTACTTCACCTTCGGCGAGGCGTTCCGCGAGTTGGTGGAAGGCATCCCATTCCAGGATGGCTCCGAAATGGGGCACGGGCACCATCTTGCTGTCCACCTGGTTGGCGCAACGAACGGAATCTTCCGCCGAACTGTCTAAATGGGCCGTAATCTGGTTTCCGAAAAAGTTGAAGTCGATCCAGTGTTCCGATTCACGACCGAGTTCGCAGCCCAGTAATTCTGAATAAAAGGAACGAGCTGCTTCTAAGTCGTTTACAGGAAAAGCTAGATGAAAAGGTCGATGGTTCATGTGGTTCACTCCCTACGCTCTCCGCCATAATACCACGAACCGTTTGAACTGGGCAGCCTGGGCGTGTAATTTTAAAAGATTGACTTGTCCCCATAGCGGATCACGAGATAGAATGGGGAACAGCTAAGTGACGCCTATTTAGCGTAGGGCATGTAGGGTTCCTGCGTTTTTTGGTTTTTTGAGCGGCAAGCGCTCACAAAGCCTTGAATTTCAGCGATCCATGCCAATTTTCCGAATTCAGTTGAACGGTAAATTCCGGAAAAAACACGCTTTCACTAATCCTTTCTGCTGGGGAATGCGTATTAAGAGCGTGTGTAACACAATCCTTTTAAGGGGTGTCCGCTTGATTTTAACCATTAGAGATTTGTCGGTGTCCTACGGCAAGCACAAGGTTCTTGAGAACATCAGCCTTGAATTGCCAAATGCTTCCATTGGCTTATTGGGACCCAACGGCGCTGGGAAAAGCACGTTGATCAAAGCCATTTTGGGGCTGCTTAAGCCGGATTCGGGCTCGGGTCGCTTCATGGATTTCCAAATTGGCAATAATGACAAGAGGATTCGGCAATACGTGGGCTATATGCCTGAAAGTGAATGCCTGATTCCGGGATTCAACGCCATTCAGTATGTGAGTTATTGCGCGCAACTTTGCGGCATGTCGCCAAGGGAGGCCTTTAAACGATCGCACAAGGTGCTTTATCTTGTGGGGTTGGGGGAGTCTCGCTACCGAAAGTTGGATACCTATTCTACCGGCATGAAGCAGCGGTTGAAATTGGCTCAGGCCATTGTACACGACCCCTATCTACTGTTTTTGGATGAGCCAACCAACGGCCTGGATCCCGACGGCAGGGAAGAAATGCTGAATCTCATCCGTCAGATTTCTAAAATTGAAGACCGCTGCATCATCCTCTCGTCTCATTTGATGCGTGATGTGGAGCGATGTACAGAGTATCTGGTGATCATGGATCAGGCCCAGATAAAATGCCAGGGCGCCATTAAGGATTTAAGCGCGGGCCAAGCCAACCGCTTTCGGGTTCGCGTGAATCAGGATGTTGAGGTTGCGGTGCGCGCCTTGAGGGAGAATCATTTCACTGTGGATCATCAAAATCCGCGAGAGCCTGAATTTGAGGTGATCATTCCCGAGGGTCGGCAACCACGCGAGCTGTTCAAACTTCTAATAGAAAAGGGGATACAGATTAGAAAACTCATTCCCAGGAATTATACGGTGGAAGAAATTTACAGACAATATGTAGACATAGGCGGTGATCATGACCAACCAAACTGAGCGCGGCAGTGAAGTCTATTCCCAGGGTTATGAGAAATGGGAAGGGGAGCGCACGCATTTCATACCGCCCTGGCTGTTGATGGGTAGGACAGTGTTGAGAAATGTGCTTCAGCCTTCCGGTTGTCTGGCCTGGCTGGTGTTTCTGCCTTTCATCATCTACGTAGGCATCGTCTACTTCCAAACCTTTATGACCGCATTCGTTCATTTCCAAGTAGATAACTTGAAAGACTCCGAATATTTCGGGTTTCTTGCCGATTTCATGATCCAGAGTGGGTTAGACCTGCAAGTAAAGGATTTGCCAACCTACACCTATCGTCTGCACACCATGATTTTCTGTCCCCTTGTGATGATCTTTTACGGCGGGCAGTTGATTAGCAAGGACAAAGCCTCAAACGCCCTGCAGGTCTATTTCTCCAAGGCCATCAGCCGGACCGACTACGTTTTGGGCAAGTTCTTCGCCATTGGCGTGTTAATGGCCATCATGACCCTCATTCCGGGGTCTATGATCCTGCTGGTTGGATTGTTTTTCAATACAGATCTGACCGCATTCATGACTCAGGCCTGGTATGTGCCGTTCCTCATATTTGGACATTGGTTGATGCTCACCCTGATCTATGGGTCCGTCACCCTGGTATTCTCATCCTTTTTCAACAAGGGTTATATGGCAGCCGTTGGAATTGTGGGTTTTCTATGCTTTTGCATCGTCTTCTCCATGATGGCGTCTGCACTCTTCGGCGCCACCGATCTGATGGCTGGCATTAACTGGTTCATGAGCACCTGGCATTTGGGGTCGATGCTCTACAGCCTGGACGTGGAGTCTTGGGGCCTGGTGACCTGGCGTGTGTTCGACATGTTGGTTCTCTGCACAGCGGCCATCATGCTCATCTACCGTAATATCAATCCAGTAGAGGTCATAAAATGAGCGTGATCCAAGTAGAAAAAGTATCCAAATGGTATGGCGAAGTTTCGGCGCTAAACGAGGTTGATCTTGAAATTGATCAGGGCATTTTGGGACTTCTGGGACCCAATGGCGCAGGAAAATCGACCCTGCTCAAGTTACTCTCCGGGCAGCTTCAGCCTAGCATGGGCGAAGTTCGGGTGCTGGGACAGAGTTACCACAATAACCCTCAGCTCTACTCTCACATTGGTCTTTGTCCAGAACAGGACAGTCTTTGGGAGGAGTTCAGCGGACACGATTTTCTTTGCGGCATGTTGAAACTGCACGGCTGGTTGAAACAAGATGCGGACAAACGGGCTGCCCAACTGATAGACATGTTCGATTTGGGGCATGCGGGCAAGAAGAAGGTGGGCGGCTATTCCAAGGGCATGCGGCAGAAATTGCGCATTGCCCAGAGTCTGGCTCACAATCCCAAAGTGTTGTTCCTAGACGAGCCCATGACGGGTCTTGACGCCACCAGTCGGGCCAATGTTTCCGACGCTATCCGGGCCATGTCCGATAAAGGCATGACCGTTGTGGTGAGTTCTCATATTCTCCACGAAGTTGAGGAGTTAACCAAGGACATGGTGCTCATTAACGAGGGCCAACTCAGAGCCAGGGGCAATGTGTACGAAATTCGGGAACTGCTGACCGACCATCCATTGCAATTGGAAATAACCACGGGCGACCCACGAGCGCTGGGACGGGCCTTCCTGAAGAAGGATCATGTGGTCAAAATCGAGTTGGAAGACCAGCACCCAGACAAAATCATCGTCTTTACCCGTCATCAAAATCAATTCTTCCAAGACCTTCCCGTTATTTTGGAAGAGGAAGATCTCAATATTCAAGGCCTTCAGGCTGAAGATGAAGACATGGAATCGGTCTTCAAGTATCTGGTTCATTAAGGGGCGTTTATATATGAAAACCAATACTTCGCAACTCCATTTATTCGGCGCCTTGACCACGCTCACCGCCAGACGGGTGTTAAAGCGCAAATCGACCTTGGGATTCCTGGGCATTGGCCTGTTTCCCTGCCTAATCTTCCTCTTCTGGTCTGCAACTTACGCTTTTCCCGACATGCGGCCTCCAACCAGGCCCTATGGTTTGTTTGAATACATCCACAGCATCTACTATCTCACCTTCTACATGCCCCTCTTGGCCCTGTTCCTGGGTTTGGGCGCTATTTCAGATGAGATAGAGAGCAAGAACATCACCTTTACCCTCATGCGGCCCCTGAACCGGTTCACGATTGCGGCGGGCCGGGTTGCTGGTCATTACATCGCTGCTGTCATCCTGATCTGCATCACTTTGACGGCCTGCTATTTCGCCAATATGGTGTTCCAAGTGGAGAATTTCCTGGAGAAGACGCCAGCCCTGTTTAATGGCATGTTTGTGCTCAGCTTCGGGCTGGCGGCCTACCTGGGCATGGTCGCGCTGTTGGGAACGCTTCTCAAGCGATTTGCGGTCATTCTGGCCCTGGTCTGGCTTCTCCTAGACGGCGTTTTCAGTCTGGCGCCTATTGGCGTTCTGAAGTACATCGGGTTTCGTTATCGCATGTTGGCCAGCTACGCAGAACAGCTTCCCCAATTATTCCCCAGCGCCCTTCCCGTAGAGCCTGGATCCATGATCCTCAACTGCATCATCTGCCTCGTATTTTTGGCGGTCACCTGTTTGCTGATGGGCCTGCGATTGAACTTCGAAATCGTGCTTTCGGACTCCTCAAAATAAGGTCAGGAAATTGTGTGTACACAGCCCCTGAGCCGGCTGTATGAGGCTGGTTCAGGGTATTGGGGTCGTTTTTGAGGATTTCCGCAGAACCTGTGGAAAACGCTGTGGAAAACATGCGGGAAAGTTGGTGAAACGCTTGCGAGACGGGAGATTCTAACAGTTTAAACATAAAATTGTGCATGGGTCCTATGCGTTGTAAAACCTCAATTTTTTTCTTGACAGGCCTACCCCAAACGTCCTAGAATCCCGTTGTCCAATACCAAATCACGGATCAAGTTCCATCCTGTGGAAAAACTGTGGAAAAGTGTGCGAAATTAAGCTATAGAGCAGTTTTTCCACCGTTTTATTCTATATTTGACCCTTGTGTAGGCCTGTTAGGGGATGATGAGGGGAATGCTCTTTTTTGAGATGGACAATTCCGTGACGGGCTGGACATGAAGGTCGCCGTCAAGCTGACTGTAGCCGCCCTCAACAAGGCCAAGTCGCAGCTTGCTGCAATGGAGGGTTGTGGCGTCTGTCGCATTGGCGGCCTTGCCGCGAATGAGCCTTAAAAAGAAGCGGATGGTTTTCCAAAAACCGCGTCCATGGAAAACGGTTGCCTGGAAAACGCCTGACCCCGGATCTGCTTCGGGAGAGGCTTTAAAGGATCCGCCATAGCGTTTAATTCTTGAGGCAATCACAAAAGAACCTTGAAGGGTTTGTCCGCCCCCTTCGGGCGTGACGCTGATCTGAGGATACTGGTAGCGAAAGAAGGCTTTGATCGCGGGAAAAAGGAAAGCAGCTTTACCCAGGCGGTTCTTTAGGGATTGGGATGCGTTGGCCAGCACATACCCGTCGATGCCAAAGCTGTACATCATCAGAAAAAACACGCCCTGATCGGTTAATCCTGGCCTTAATTCAAAGCAACGGCCGGCTTCCAGCATGTCGATGAAACCGTTGAGGTCTCTTGGAATATCGAATTCAAGGGTGATGACATTGGCGGTTCCAACCCCGTAAAAAGCCACAGAATGGTAGATCTGACAGTGGTTGAGGAAATAATGCAGGGTGCCGTCTCCGCCGAAACACACCACTCGGGTTTCTGATGTAATGGCGCCAATGCGTCTTTTGAAAAGATTGGGATCGGGATCCGTATTTATAAGCAGGGCCTCATGTCCGTTCTGACGTAAGCGTTGACCTACCCTGTGGGCCATGGCAAGCCCTCGTCCTTTTCCCGACACCGGATTTACGATTAATACAAAATGCAACGAACCTTTCCCCTGGACCATTCTCCGCTCAGGTATCTTAGCACGTTTCCCAGAAAAACGTTTCAGGGAAAATCTTCCCCTTGAGTTGGTTGGGGTGTTTGGCTTGGCCTGCGTTGCCGGGCTAAAGACGACCGAGCCTGAGCCTTGCATTTTTATACAAAAAACCTTTGAGTTAATGCCCGTTCTGTGGTTTAGTTTTATACCTGAGCAGCCGGAGCCTGCGCCCGTTGGGGAGCAATCGATTCGATGGACATGTCGCCCAAGCGCTTGGGCCAGGGATCGCGGTTCCCATTGGCGAGCTGTCCGGCGGTTCATAACGATCATGCTTGAATTGGGAAGCAGGGCTTCTCTGGTCTGCTCTTCCCGAATAGCTAATCCATTTATTGAGAACATCATTGATTCATGTAAGGAGACACCCATGAAGAAAATCATCCTGCCTTTAATCCTGCTGTTGGCCTCAGCTTCATTTGGCAAGGAAATAGGCGGCGTAAACCTGCCGGACACCCTGAAGGCTGGGGACGCGCAATTGAGCTTGAACGGCGCGGGCTTGCGGAAAAAACTGTTCATTAAAGTCTACGCTGGCGGGTTGTATTTGCAAAAGCCATCCAAAGACGCCTCATCTATTGTGGCCGCTGATGAGCCCATGGCCATTCGCATGCACTTCATCTACGACGGGGTTGACGCCAAAAAGTTGATCGATGCCTGGAACGAAGGGTTTGACGCGGCGTTGGGAAGCGACAAGGCAAGCCTGCAAAAAGAAATCGACGCTTTTAACGGGCTATTCACCAAGGAGGCCAAAGAGGGCGATATCTACGACGTCGTGTATGTGCCAGGCAATGGGGTTGAGGTCATCCTGAATGGGACTGTGCTGGGAAAAGTAGAGGGCATGGCCTTCAAAAAAGCCGTCTTCTCCATCTGGTTGGGTGAAAACGTAGATGATTTGAAGAGCTTGAAGAAAAGCATGCTTGGAAAATAATCGAGTATTGATATCCCTTTCCACCAGAGGCTGCTTTGGGAAAAAGGGGGATTTTTACTTCAAAACACGGGTGGTTCTTGATATCATCCGTGTTTAAGCCTGTTTTAACTCTAGGGCTAGGAGTATATATTCTCGTGTCTCGTTTTGTATTTGTTCTTATTTTACTTAATTTAAACGTGTTGCTTTGGGCTGGCGATCCTCCCAACGTGGTCATTATTACTGTGGATACCCTGAGAGCGGATCATCTCTCCGGCTATGGCTACGACAAAAACACCTCTCCAAATGTGGACGCGTTGATGTCAAAAGGCGTGCGTTTTACCAATGCTCGCACCATAGAGCCGCTCACGGCTCCGGCCCTTGCTTCCATGTTGACCTCCCGTTATCCTCATGAGCATGGGGCGACGCGCAATGGTCTGCCCATCTATCCCGATCTGTCTTCTCTTGGCAAAATATTAACGGAAAGGGGATATCAGACAGCGGCCTTTGTAGGCAATTGGACTTTACGAGACGGCATCACGGGTTTGGGCTCTCATTTTGATGAATACAACGAGGTGTTCACCCGGAAGCGGTGGTTTGGGTTGTTCCTCTCTGAGGCGACCGCTGTGGACTTAACCGATAAGGTTTTGGACTGGTTGGAAGACCGGAAGCCGAAGGACAAGCCCTTTTTTCTCTGGGTTCATTATGCAGATCCCCATGCGCCTTACCGTTTTAAAGAAGATTTTGCCAAGCAGGTGGGGTTGAGCGGGATTGGAGAATCGAACCGCATCCAGCGCTACGACACAGAAATTGCTTTCACTGATCACCACATTGGTCGTCTTTTAAAGAGCCTGGACAAACATTCTAAAAATACTCTGACTGTCTTCACCTCGGATCATGGCGAGAGCTTGGGGGAACATGATTATTGGGGTCACGGTCGCCATTTGTACGAAGCAACCCTGCATATTCCCATGGCCTTTGTGTGGGATGGCGTTCTTCCTCCTTCCCAGGTTCAAGCGCCTGCGCTGCTGTTAGATACATCTTCAACCCTGCTGGGCCTTTTGGGCATGGCGCTTCCCAGCGAGTTTAACGGCTATGATTGGACAGGGGTTATGACAGGCCAAACTCCGGCCCCACGCGGAAGGCGCACCTTTTATCAGGCCCACAAAGGCGCGGTGCAAACCAAAAAAGGCGTTGAAAGAGGCAGGCAGAAGGGTCTCTTGGAAGTGGCTATCCTGGAAAATGGCGTAAAGGAGATTTTCAGAGTTAAAACCAAGGCGCGGCGAGTCTACGATCTGAACCTGGATCCTGAAGAGATTAAAAGCCTTGTGAAGAAGAAATCCGAGTTGTCCGACCCATTAAAGCGTTGGGCGCTTGAGGTGGAGAAAGGTCTATATCAGGCGCTTTCACGGCCCGGTGTTTTGGATGACACCGATTTGGAGATGTTGCGCTCTCTTGGTTATATTGAATAGCATTGGCGCCTTGCCTTTTTAAGAGACCTGTTGGGCGAGGGATCTAAAGGGAAAAGTTGGTGTTAATTGCCCAACTCCCTTAATCCCTGGATATTCCTTCTTCCGTTCCGGTTTTGCCCTGAGCTTGGCGCCTTTTTCGGTCGGTTGAAACAGTATTGCGGTGGGCTGGTCGCATCGTGTTCTCGGCCCGTTCAATGTTGCCCTTAGCATTTCCTGGATTTCGGCTTCTTTAATGAACTCAACCTCAAGAAGATCGTTCTTTGCGGTGACTTTTGCATGTTTTGCCTCGTATACTAAAAGTATTCCCAGGTGTGTTGAAAGTCCGGCCACGGGTTTTGCGCATTTTTCGGGGGACTGCAAGGTGTAGCCGTCCATTGGTCAGGTTTTTCTGAGACCTCTGTCGTCCCGATCTCTGTCTGTGTGAACGTGTCCTGCTCGTGGTAAGATCGTTCCACACTCCTTGCGGGGTGAAGCGTTCATTGAGGAGAAGGTGAAATGCATCGTCGTGTTGTATATCCTGTGTTGTTGGTTTTCCTATGGTTATTGTGTCCGAGTCTTGAAGCCAAAAAGAAAAAGAAACAGGCTCCTGAGCCCGAATCCAAAGATAAGAGCATTGCTCAGGTTGTGGGGGATGCAGAGCCCGTAAACGGCATGCTGAACTTCTACAGAAGCCGGGACAAGGTTTATCTCGTCTTGGATGAGGTCATGTTAGGTGTTGAAATGGGGTTTGCCGCGACCACGGTAAAGGCAACCGGCGATTTTAGCGTGAGAAATTCTATCGTGGGCAATCCTTCCGTTGTGAAGTGGCGTCGTGAAGGGGCGCGTCTCATTTTTGAGAAGCAGAACATCAACTTCCGGGCCGGTTCCCAGTCCACCATGCGACATGCTGTAAAAGGCGCGTTTCCTCATTCGCCTATCTTTCTAACCGACATTATTCCAGTAACTGATGCCGGAAAAATTCTGGCGGATGTCACCAACTTCTTCGGCCCGAATTTAGAGCGGATCATGCCCGAGTTCACCGGGTTCAGCGCCGGACCCGACGATGCAACTCTTGCATCGCTAAAGTCTTTTGAGGATAACGCCACGGCTCGTGTGCATTATCGTTTTAAAAAGAACGGCCAGGCTCAGGGCGAGGGATTTGCCCGATTCGCCAGCCACAGTGTTTTGGGCGATGAACGTTTCATGGAAGTTTTTGTGGATTACCACTTCTATCGCCTTCCAGAAGACGGATACCGGCCGCGATTTGTAGATGAGCGTATTGGTGGTTTTCCTCTTTCATATAAGGACTATACAGATGTTGAGGTAAGT
>JBNKOV010000072.1:0-13054 GCA_050294955.1 Holophagae bacterium | reverse complement strand
TCCTCTTTCAATAAAGCCTTTGGCTTCGAATGTGGGGCATGGTTGGATCATCACCAGGCTGTAGGCCGCTGTTGATGGAATGTTCATAAACCAAGCCTCACTCTGCTTTAAAGCAAGAATCTGGTCTATGGGAGTAATCCCATGTTTTTCAAATTTTCCACGAAAAAATCCGGTTTCTTGCACTGCTTATCAAGGCGGCGCTTGCTGAAACCAGTCGGCTTTCTCTGCCATCAAAATGTCATGCTATCTCCAACCCTTAGGGCTGATCTTCGCTACAGGCTGCTACTGGATGGGGTTTTGAATCTTGTTTCGATTTTCCTCTTATCTCGCCGGAGACCTCTCCAGTTGCTTCGTATCGGGCTGCCAGCTGGGTGATAACTCCCCAACTGAGTCCGTGGAAAATGAGCAACTCCGTGTCGGCGAAATTATAATCAAATACGCCCAGCAAGAGAAAGACTCCAAAGTTGTAGATCAAGGCTCGAACAACCCATGCGGGCGCACCGCCCGGCTCCTTGCTTCTGCTGTTGAGCACGTACAGTTTTTTGGCTATAACAGCCATGAACCCAATAAAAAAGGCGAGCCCTGGCAGTCCCATTTCTGTCACAACTCCCAATAAGGTGTTGTGGGGATGGGAGGATATATCCGGGGCGTCGGGGAGGGGATATAGGGAGAATCGGTCCGGACCAATGCCGAACAGCAGGTTGTCCTTCAACAGATTAATGCTATGCAGCATGAGTGACCAACGCTCGGTGATCGACTCGGTGTTAAAGCCGAAGACCATGATGGTTATGGGGAATATAACCAGCATTGCGCCTACCATGGTAAGGCATAATTTCCTGTGTTTGGGAGAACTCAATCCATGCAACAACAACAGGGCCAGGAACCCTAACATGCCCGCTCGGACTCTTGATCCCAAAATGATCATGAGCGAGGCTGCCATGTGAAGGATTATCCACCGTTGCTCTTTTACCGACGGGGATGATTGCAGTCTGGCCAGACTCCAGCCCAACAGCACTACCAGCGCTTCTGCATGGGTAATGGGGTTGGACAGAAAGCCCGACGCGCGAGGGTACATGCTGAATCGCCCCTCGCCTCCCAAGGCCCATTCAATCATTTCGGGTCTCAGCAACCAATAGAAACTGTAGATCAAACCCGGTGTTGATGCCCATAACAGAGTACGGTGCAACGTACTCCAGTTCATGTCTTTAACCTGACGGTAGGTCAATAACCAACAGGCGTACAAGGCCCAGTGGATATCAAAATGACCGCCCTTGCCAGACGCTTGCTGGTAGACTGCGCTAATGATCATGAACACCCAAAGGGTCAGGGATGCGCTGTTTCGCTTCAGCCATGTGCGGGGCTGCCAGTCTCCTTCTGCAACGACAGTCTTCATGTTCCATAGCACAGTAATGAAGAAGACGATCTGCAGGGTGAAAATACCCATAAAGAAGGAGCCGAATAGAATAAATATAAGAATGTGATCGGATTTGCGGTTCATAAAAACAACTCGTTCGGCTCAGTCGGCCCTTGATTCCTTGTCTATAGTCAAGAATCATGCCGAAATCCACCCTGCGCCTTGCTTTTTCGGTTCTGATCCTCTTTAATTGGAACTGGCGCGGGATGCAGGACCAGAGCCCTTATACTAACGCGTTCATCCCCGCTTTCCATCAATATTTTTTATTTCACCGGTTATTTTGGGCGTTGTGCGACTCAGACGCACCATTTGGCGGGGTTTAAGAGGAGAAATCAGTGAATACAACTGGGAGAGGGAAGCACCTGTTGGTGGGTGTGATTTTGGGTATGTTGATTCAGGTTCAGGCTCAAGAACAGACCTTGAATCGAATCCGAATTACGTCGTCCGCCCCCGAAGCTCTTGCAAATCAGCTCGACGCAGAAGGGTATGGGGTTTTAAAATTCGATGGGAACGGGGTAGACCTGGCTGTAGGCCTTCGAGAGTGGGAGGTTCTGCTGTCGCAGGGTTATTCTCCCGTTTTTGTGGAGAAGGGACGCCCATTTAACGAAATCCAACAGCAAAGAGCTGCGCAAGGTACGGTTCCCACAGGGTACTCGGATTTGGATGCCATTATTGCTCAGATGCAGGCTGTGGAAGACAATTTTCCCGGAATCGTCGAACTGGTCAACCTCACCCAAAAGTACGGAACGCCTCAAACCTTTGAAGGGCGAGACCTCTACGCACTCAAAATCTCAGATAATGTGGGCGACGATGAAGACGAACCCTCACTACTCATTGTGAGCGCCCACCACTGTCGTGAAATCGTAACCCCGGTTCTGGCTCTCTACGCCATCGAACAGTTCACCTCTATGTACGGCGTGGATCCGGCGATCACTGACGCTGTGAACGATTACGAGATCTGGGTCAGCCCGGTCTGGAACCCCGATGGCTATAACCATGTGTTTACAGGAGATAATTTCTGGCGCAAAAATCGACGCGTTTTCGCCGATGGCATTGGGGTCGATCTAAACCGAAACTATGATTTTGCGTGGGACAGCGCCTGCGGGGGCAGCTCTTTTACCGGCTCGGAAACGTTTCGGGGACCTTCCGCGGCCTCAGAACCGGAGACCCAAACCATGATGGCTTTTTCTGAGGATCGCCATTTCACCAAGGTAATCGACTACCATTCAAGCGGCCGAGAAGCGCTTTACGCCTACGATTCGTTCTGTAACCTGCATCCCTTCAGCAACTACCTGCAACAAAACGCGGTAGCGCTTTCTACAGCATCGGGGTATTTCGGGGATCATCGGGTTCCTTCCGCCAATGGCGAGCATTATGAATGGCAGCTGAAGGCCTTTTCCTCATTTGCTTTTCTAATTGAGACCCATACTTCGTTCCAACCGTCCTTCGCCAGTGCGGAGGCTGAGGCCCAAACGGTCTGGCCGGGCCTGCTCTGGACCCTGGACCAATCCATCCCCCTTTCGGGCCATGTGAGGTCCTTGACCACGGGGGAGCCCCTTTCGGCCACCTTGGATCCCGGTCCCGGTTCCTCCACAAACGGCGAGGTTTATCGCACCAGACCGCTCAATGGTCGCTATCATTTATTCGTCCCGCCCGGGCAATACGACATCACCTTCTCCGCCGAGGGCTATGAGCCTCAAACCCATACGGTGAATATTACTGGCGATGACCTGGTGCTGGACGTAGATCTGGCGCCGGAAGGGGTTTGTCGGGGTGATCTAACGGGCAATGAAATGATTGCAGTGCCAGACCTGGTTCAGGTCGTGAGCGCCCTGGGCCAAAGCAGCGGCCCAGAAGACATCAACGGCGATGGAACGGTGGATCAAGCCGATATTCTGCTCATGGCTTCCGCCTGGGGAGGGTGTATTCCAGAATCCCGTGAGTTGAGGTCTGTAACAAAACCCTAACCAAAAGAACTGTGGTCAGGGTTAAAATGAGGGCGCGCGGCAAATGGATCCCGGAATTAAGGATTGGAGTATAGCATGAATGACAAGCCTCTTATGAATCAGGTATTTATTATCGCAGGACTTTCTCTGCTATTTGGCATTGCCAATAATTTCAGACCGGATGCCGCTATTGAATGGGTGCGTGATTGGCCTTCCTATCAGAGCATTGTCGCTAAAAAAGAAGAGAAAAAGCAGGCTGATGCGCAGCCAGAGGTGGTTGAGGAAGAGGTTCTCGACGAACAAACCCTGGCCGCCCAAACTGCGGATATGGTGACCAGCAACACGGGTATTACAGACATTGATCTTGAGCAGGCGCGTCACATATTCAAGTATGCTTCCGATTTCACTTTCTGGATCGACGCCCGGTCGCCCGAACTCTTTGAAGAAGGCCATATTCAAGGCGCCCATTTGCTTCATCTCTATGAAAAAAACGTCTATATGCCCGAGGTGGACGCCTTAATTCAGGAAATCCAACCCCTCTCATTGGTTGTGTATTGCAAGGGCAAGGATTGCACCGATTCTCATCACCTCGCCCAGGATCTTCAGGGCATGGGCTATGCCAATATTTTCGTGTATAAAGACGGTTTCGACGATTGGTTCAAGGCAGGTCTGCCAATTGAAGGAAGCCTTGCGGATTCTCAGCCTCAAGCTGAAGGGGATAACGCGGGGCTTTCCTTCGAAAGTGATCGCATCTCCGAAATAACCGAACTGGTTACCTCCAATTTCGGTATAACAGATATTGGCGTGGATCAGGCTTCCCTCATCCATCAGTACGCATCCGATTTTACCTTTTGGATCGACGCCCGCTCCCCTGAACTTTTTGAAAAGGGCCATATCAAGGGCGCCCACCTGTTGCACCTCTACGAAAAAAACATCTACCTCCCCGATGTTCAGGCAAAAATTGAAGAACTCGCGCCTGTCTCCCTGGTCATCTACTGCAAAGGTAAAGATTGCACAGACTCCCACCATCTGGCCCAGGATATGCAAGATCTTGGTTACCAGAACATCTTTGTTTATAAAGATGGTTTCGACGATTGGCATGCCGCCAACCTCCCTATAGAAGGGGAGCTGGCTGCGGAAACGGCAGTCGCCGAAATTGCCACCGGCGACATGGAAACGCCAGCGGCCAGACCCGCTCTTGAAGAAGAGAAACCGCCGGGCATGTATCTGGAACATGTCCTGCGGGACATGCTGCCAACGCTTTTTGGGCTATTTCTTCTGTTAACCTGGAAAAGAACGGCTTCGGTTAAGATGTGGATTCGAACCTCGGCCATTTTCGCCGGTCTGTTTTTCGTTTATGCGGCGCTTCCCAAAATCGCCATGCCCATGTTGTTCGCCAAGAACATTTGGAATTATGATCTTGTGCCCGGCCAGGTTATCAATATTTCGGCGCTCTGGATGCCCATGCTGGAACTGGTCGCGGCTGTTTGCATAATTACCGGTCTGTACCGTCGCGGCGCCAGTTTCATCATCAGCGGTCTGTTGGTGCTTTTTATTGTGGTTGTGAGCTACAATGTACTGCGCGGCCACGATTTTGACTGTGGCTGCACCGCTTCTGAGCCCTTTTGGCCCAACCTCTACCTGGCGGGATGGAACGATAAATTCACACTGATCACGAGGGATCTTGGACTCTTGATCATGTCCGTAGTCGCCTTTCGATCAACTGGAAAATAAGTCTGGTATCCAGCCCCTTGGCGTCATCAGGGGGCTGCCTGATACCTCTAATTTCCTGGGAGCGTAACCTCTCCAGCTCAAGGTCTGGCATTGTCTGCACGCTCGTGAAGCGAAAATGAGCTGCTATTTTTATCGCTGTTAGAATTCCGGTGCCTGAGAAAATGTGGAATGATTGTAAAATTGCGTCTTCTTCAGTACCTTTTCACTGGCTTAGCATGTACAATAGCAAAAAGTTGATGCCGAGGTTTTGAACCATGAAAGACATACTAAAATCAATGTTGACAGGGGATCCGGCAGAGCCTGAGGACGTAACCAGAGTCATGGATCAGCTCATGGCCGGGAAATTGGATCCCATTTTTGGCGGCGCTTTCCTGGCGTTGCAAATGAGGAACGGCATTGACGGCGGCCAACTGAAAGCGGCCCTTGATGTGATGATGAAATACGCCCATGTCATTGATCTCGCAGACAATGGCGCCATAGACAATTGCGGAACCGGCGGAGACGGCGGCACATCTTTTAATGTGTCCACCACGGCCTGCTTCGTGATCGCAGGGGCTGGCCATGCCGTGGCGAAGCACGGCAACCGGGCCGTCTCCAGTAGTTGTGGCAGCGCCGATCTTCTAGAAGCGTTGGGAATCAACCTGAATCTGGAGCCGGACCAGGTCCGGCAGTGCATTGATCAGGTTGGCGTAGGCTTCATGTTTGCGCCGGTTTTTCATCCCGCCATGCGCCACGCTGTGCCCATTCGCAAATCTTTGGGAATTCGAAGCATGTTCAATATGTTGGGTCCACTCGCCAATCCGGCGGGCGCGCCCTTTCAGTTAATTGGCGTTTTCAGCGAAAGCTTAACCGAACTTTTTGGCGAAGTGCTCGTCAAAATGGGCAAGACCGGGTTTGTGGTCTACGGGGAAGACGGCTCCGATGAGGTCAGTCTCACCACCCGAACCAAGGTCACCGCAGTTAAGGACGGCGCTTTTTCCTCCAGTATTTTCGATCCTCGCAGGCACGGCTTCGACCTGGTTTCTCACGACGATCTGGGCGGCGGAACTCTGGAAGAAAACAAAGCAGTTTTTCTCAATGTACTGCGAGACCGCGAAGAGTCGCCCGCCCTGGAAATGGTTGTGCTCAACGCCGGATTCGCCATGTTTGCAAGCGGCAAATACAAAGACCTGGACGACGCCTTTGAAGCAGCCCGCGAGGCCGTTTCATCCGGGTCGGCCTGGTCCAAGGTGGAAGCCCTGATCAATTGGACAGGGAATCAGAAATAAAACGGGTTATTCTCCTGATCCTAAAAAAACGTTGACAGGCGTAATTTTACAGGCGGATAATGAAACTAACTTTTATCGTAACACCGTGAGGCTGGAGTGGCCAGATCACCCCGCCATTCTGCGGCAGACATAGACTAACAGTCAGCGAAAAAGGGAACTTGATGGATATTCTAACCGAGATTGTGAAGACGACCCGAACAACCATTGATGAACGGTGCAAGGCCAGATCTTTGGAGGCATTGAAATCTGAGGCTGCGTCTATGGCGCAGAAGCCCATCAGCCTTTCGAGACGTCTAAACCCGAACAAGCCCAATATTATTGCGGAATTCAAGCGCAAGAGCCCCTCCAGGCCCAACATCAACATGGATGCGGACCCGGTTGCTGTGGCAAAGGCCTATGAAGCGGGCGGCGCAGCGGCCATGAGCGTTTTAACCGAAACAGACTGGTTCGCCGGTTCCCCTGAGGACTTGAAGGCCATCCGCAAGGCGGTATCCATGCCACTGCTCCGAAAAGATTTTATGATAGACCCCTACCAATTCTACGAGGCCCGTTGCATGGGCGCCGATCTGGTTTTGCTGATCGCCAGAATCCTGGAGCCCCAACAGATTCACCAATTCACCGAGCTGGCTCATCAATTGGGAATGGAGGTCCTTTGCGAGATTCACAACCGTGAAGAACTGGAGAAGGCGGGAGACGCCCGGGTCGATTTCCTTGGGGTAAACTGTAGAGATCTCAAGAAGTTCCAAACCAACCTGGACCATCTCATCGATATTGCGGACATCCTTCCCTCCCAAATCCCATGGGTGGCGGAAAGCGGCATACACGGGCCGGACGACCTGAGACGTCTCCGGGAGGCGGGTTACCCGCTGTTTCTGATTGGGGAATACCTCATGAGAAGCGGATCCACTCAAGAAACCCTTGAAGCGTTGGTGCATGCATGACTCATATCAAGATATGCGGCCTGACTCAGCCGGAAGACGTAGAAGCGGCGCTCCGATTGGGCGCAGACATGCTGGGGTTTATCCATGTGTCCAAAAGCCCTCGTTTCGCCAATGACCAGGCTCTGTCTCGATTATTGCCTCTTGCAAAAGGGGCGCGCAGGGTGGTTGTGGTGCAGGATGAAGCGCCGGAGACCCTGGAAAAATTAAGAAACGCCTTGGACTTTGAAGACTTTCAATTCCATGGCTCCGAATCCCCGGAAACCGTCAAACGCTGGGGCGGATACAAGGTTTTCCATATGAAAGGCGGATGTCCCAGCGAGGCAAAGATCGGGGAATACGGCGAAACATTTCTCCTGGACACCCAGGTGGAAAATCAGAGGGGCGGCACGGGCAAGACCTTCGATTGGGAAGTGTTGCCTCAGATAAAGGGCCGGTTCCTGGTGGCCGGAGGCCTTACTCCGGAGAATGTGACAGGGTTGGTGGAGCGATATCATCCTTGGGGCGTGGACGTATCCAGCGGGGTGGAAAAGTCCCCGGGTTACAAGGACCACAAAAAGCTAGAGGCATTTATTCAAAATATTAGGAGGTCGGCCAGGCCATGAGTTACCAACAACCTGACGCACAGGGTCATTTTGGGAAATACGGGGGCCAATACGTCCCCGAAACGCTAATGCCCGCTTTACGGGAATTAGAAGAAATATACAAGCAACTGGACGATGATTTCTGGGATGAGTACCGCTATTATCTGAAGGATTACGTTGGCCGGCCCACCGCGCTTTACGAGGCGAAACGTTGGAGCGAGCTGTGCGGCGGCGCCCGAATCTTCCTTAAACGGGAAGATTTGAACCATACAGGCGCACATAAAATAAACAACACCATTGGCCAGATTCTGGTGGCGCGCAAGATGGGGAAAACCCGTATTATCGCCGAGACCGGCGCGGGTCAGCACGGTGTGGCCACGGCCACGGTCTGCGCCCTGTTCAATATGCCCTGCATCGTGTACATGGGGGAAGAAGATGTCGAACGCCAAGCTCTTAATGTCTATCGCATGAGGCTGTTGGGCGCAGAGGTCAGGCCGGTTGGCTCTGGTTCAAAAACCCTGAAAGACGCCACTTCCGAGGCCATTCGGGATTGGGTCACCAACGTGCATAACACCTTCTACATCATTGGAAGCGTTGTCGGCCCGCATCCCTATCCCGCCATGGTCCGCGATTTCCAGAAGGTTATTGGTCAGGAGTGTTTGGCTCAATTGAAAGAACGGGATCTGGAAGCGGACGCTGTGGTTGCCTGCGTGGGCGGCGGCAGCAACGCCATGGGCATTTTCTACCCCTTTATCAATGAAAAGGCGCGTCTGATTGGCGTTGAGGCGGCAGGCTGCGGCGTAGACACGCCAGAGCACGCTGCATCCATCTCCAAAGGCCGACCGGGCGTGCTCCATGGCTCCATGTCCTACCTGCTCCAGACCGACGATGGCCAAATCTCTCTTGCTCATTCCATTTCCGCTGGGCTAGACTATCCAGGAGTGGGACCCGAACACAGCTATCTCAAAGACATTGGACGGGCCGAATTCGTATCGGTTACAGACGATGAGGCTTTAGAAGCTGTGAAGAAGATATCCCAACTGGAAGGGATCATTCCCGCGTTGGAATCGGCTCACGCCCTTGCCTATGCGGACCGTTTGGCGCCAACCATGGAACCGGGCGGCATTTTGGTTGTTAACCTCTCTGGCAGAGGCGACAAAGACATGAACACCTATGAAAAACATATTGAGGCAGGTTCGTAAATTGAGGAAACAACTGATCCCTTTTTTAACGGCGGGCTTTCCGGAAAAAGCCTGGTTTGAATCGCTGGTCAAGGCCATGGACGGCGGCGGCGCAGACTATATCGAAATTGGCATTCCCTTTTCAGATCCCATCGCGGATGGGCCAACCATTCAGGCCGCGAGCCAGAAGGCTCTGGACAACGGGGTGACAACCCGGTGGGTCTTGGATGAAATCAAGCGGTTTCGCGGCGATCTGCAATCCAAGCTCATCTTCTTCAGTTACTATAATCCCTTGCAGGCCCTGGCCCCTGATCTGGCCTCTGCTGCGAAACTCCTTAAAGAAGCAGGGTTCCACGGAGTCCTGGTCCCAGATCTCGCTCTGGAAGAAGCCAAAAGCCTCATTGAGGCGCTCCAGGCGGCGGATCTCCATTACATTCCTCTCATTGCGCCCACCACCGAGGAAGCGCGATTGGAATTCATCGCTCCCTACACTACTTCATTTGCCTACGGTGTCTCGGTGACCGGGGTTACCGGCGCGCGTCAAGGGGTGGCTGTCGGCTTGGAAGATTACCTGGAACGGGTCCGCAAACACTTTAAACAGTTTGTGGTGGGATTCGGAATCTCCACGCCGGAAGATGCCGCGCGGATCAGTAAAATCGCGGATGGCGTGGTCATTGGCAGTGCAATTATCCGATTGTTGGAAAGCGCTCGGAGCGAAGCTGACGCAGCTTCCACTGTGAGCAATTTTCTGAAGGGTATTCGCAAAGCCCTGGACGACGGTTGATAGCGTGTGTTTGCGTCTCCAGACCCTGACTGGAGGCGCAGCCGCACGTGTTTCTTTATCAGGACGGTTTATATGAAGCTCGTCACGGTTAGCAGTAAAACAGTTCTTGCCTCACTTAAAAACGATGCAGATTTTGAAGCCTGCTTTGTTACAAACTCCAATAAGCAACTCTACAATCTCCGCGTGGTCTTTATCGACCCCGAAGATTTAAGGGTGGAGGTGGAAGCGCCGGGCGGCCGCGCCGCTCCTATCGACAGCAACCTCTCCTGGGATCTGAGCTTTAGAGACAAAAAAGGCGCCTATCAGGCTCCCGTTCGTCGCATGCTGGCGCGGGAAACTTCTATCGTCTTTTTCCTTGAAAGCTACCTGTTCTTCCTGGCCCGGAGAGATAAGATTCGCCTGCCTGCAGATTCACGCAGCCCCACGGTGATCAGCTTTACCTATCAGGAAAAAAAGCATCGGGGTTCCCTGGTCGATTTCAATTTAGAGGGAATTGGCATTTTCCTGGACAAGGATTTGGATCTGGAAGTTGACGGCGAAATCTGCAATGGCAAGTTCTCTATGAGGTCCCATAACATCTCGTTCAACAAAGCGCGCATCGCCCATCTCGCCTATACTCAGGATGGCATTCGTGTGGGCCTGCAATTCAAGGACATGGATCCCTCCCAGCTCGATCGGGTAAAGGAAGCCTTCGATACCTGGATCCTCTCGCAAAGACCCACCATTCCCATTCCTGATGAGGCCTGACGGGTTTTTCATCTCATGTCCAGGCTGCGAACTCAGCTAATCCAATATTCTTGGTTTGGCCTTGCAATGTCCCACGGATTCAGCTATTTGACATCTTAGGCCAATCTTAATTACCCGATCCTGAATTATAGGGAAATCGGCAACGGAACATCGTTTTAAGGATATTCCGATAACCCCTTGAATTCTGTGCTTTCGAGATGATGTGTAGATGGAGACGGGTGGTTGGGATTACATAGGCGGCGTGGATTGAAGCAGGCGATCAGGCTGTTTGAGCCAATCCTTCGACCCGCATTTCACCCGATCTGCTTTGTCTTCTCGTGAAGTCCAGATCCAGGAAAATGGCGCGATGGTGACTGGTGAATTCCAATAATTCCATCTTTGCCTTGGTAAAATCCTCAAAATGATGGTAGCCTTCAGGGTTAGCGGCCATCTGGTCCATGATCTCGTTTATCTGATTCATGAAACCCTGAAACCGCTTTTGAAATAGGGGAGCAGTTTGGTTTAAGTACTCAATTCGCGCGGGGTGATAGCCCTGGCGGAACAATCTCAGGCTTAAATCACCTAGCTGTTTCTGACACCAATCAATCCAAGTATGCAATGTCATGACCGACCTCCTCATCGTCTCTACACTATTAAAGATACATTCCGGCTATGACAGCCCCTGTCGGAGCAAGTAAAAATGAACAGATCAGATCTTGTGAAAGGATTAAAAGACAGAACGGGTCTGCCTCTTCAGGAAGCGGACTGGTTGGTGCGTCGCTTTTTTGAGGCCATTGCAACGGGTTTGAAGGAAGACGGCAGGGTAGAGCTGAGAGGGTTCGGCGTATTCAAGCTGTCTCGCAGGCAACAGGCCGGGTTCCACAACCCCAAAGACGGGAAATACTACCCGGCTAAAGACCTGAGAACCATCAAGTTTTACGGATCTTCTCTGTTGGATGAGGATAACGAATTCCAATAAATCGCAGCCTTCAGCCAACAGCTTGGACCCCGGGCATGATCTTTGCTCAAATAATTTAGGTTGATTTAGCTGGAGGTCTCTTGTGTTGTTGTATTGCTTGCTGTCATTTTTTCAATCCGGTCCTCAAACTGTTGTAGCAGAGGCGTTTCGAGTTGAATATGTTCTGCTCGACGTGGTTGCGCTAGACAAAAAGGGCAACCTGGTTGACGATCTGGTTCTGTCCGATTTTGAGGTCACTGAGGACAAGCAAAAGATTGAGGCGACCTATTTCGACACATTGGACTATCGCGCCGATGCGCCCATGCCGGATATGACCGAGGTTCCCGAGGAATACCGGCCCGCCCAATCCCAAGAACCCCCAACGCGTCAGGTTATTCTGGCTTTGGACATGGACGAGCTGAAAATGTTCGACGCCAGGAGAGCTTTTAAACAAATGCGGTATTTCTTGGAGAGCTTGGATGGGAGCCAGCGGGTTAAAGTGAATATCTACAACATGACAACCCACTCTCTTTCCAAGGGGTTCCTATCCGACCGCGACAGGCTCTTAGCGATCTTGGACGATTTCAGCGACCGGTACTTCCAGGATTATGAGGACAAGCGTTTTGGAACCAGTTCCCGAGACAGCTCTCTGTTGTTGGGCAACCACGATTCCAGCCCAAACGGTTGGGGCATAGGGCGCGACGCGCCGAGAGGTCCGGCCACCCTGTCGGAGCGAGGCAATAAATTTACCGATCTAGAAGCTGCATTCAAAAACTGCGGCATGATGGGCGGCGTCCGATGTGTGCAGGACCGCTTGGACGAGTATTTAGAAGAACAGCGCACCAGAACCGAGCAGATCCTGGCTCAATTGGAGCTGTTGGCCTATGATTTTAAAGAAGAGAAAGGCCTGAAAATCATCTTCTTCCTATCCCCTGGCTTCACCATGGACAACCATTACGCCGCCTTGGAGCTGGCTGGAAAATATGGAGTTCACAACGATTTCCTGGAAGTGGATCAGAGGTTTGCCTCACAAGATCAATTCAAGAGAGTGGTCCACGCCTGCATTAAAAACAGGGTGGTGTTCAACACCTTCGATATTTTTAATGGCAACCTGAACCATAAGTATCGCAGCTATGTAAACGAAACCGACCGAAGTTTGAGATCTCTGGCCAATGAGTCGGGCGGTTCTTTCAGCTCAAAAAGACAGCTCAAGTCTTCCATGAATGAAGCCCTGGAAAAGAACAGCTTCTTTTACGTAATTGGCTACAACAGCCCCAGTCGTGACTCGGACGCCTTTCGCAGAATCAAGCTGAAGGTAAAACGAAAAGGCGTCACACTGCACTACCGTCAGGGTTATTACGTCAATCAAGAGGGCTGATTGGTTCAACCCTGATGGCTTTCGTTGGCGTTCCCATATCGACATACCTCAATAGCCATAGGGGTTAGAAGGCCAGAGGCCATGAGGTCTGCAAGTTGAAGTCCAGCAGAGTTTTCGCTTTGGGAAAAAAGAGGGGCCTCGAT
>JBNKOV010000071.1:0-13172 GCA_050294955.1 Holophagae bacterium | reverse complement strand
CCAGTAGAATGAGCGCCAAAGGGGGTAATAAAGCAAAAAACACCTTCTTCAGCAACCCCAAATTAGAGTCGCCGCGCGCCTCTTTTGGCAAAGCAGGTACAGACCCGCCCTTAAATATGGCCAGAAACATGATTAAAAGGCCGTACAGGCCCGCCAACATAATGCCAGGGGTCAAAGCCCCTTTAAAGATATCAATCACCGAAATGCCCATCTGATCGGCTAGAACGATTAAAACCAGGCTGGGTGGTATGATCTGGCACAGAGTTCCCGAGGCGATTATTAATCCGGAAGAAATCTCCTTGGAATACCCGTAACGCAGCATAACTGGCAACGAAATCATTCCCATAGCCACAACTGAAGCTGCTGCTACGCCCGTGGCCGCCGCCAAAAGCGCGCCCACAAAAACCACCGCAAAACCCAGCCCCCCGCGTACTGGGCCAAATAATAGCCCTATGGTTTTAAGCAGATCCTCGGCCAGTCGAGATTTTTCCAGCATGGCTCCCATAAATAGGAAAAATGGCACAGCCAAAAGCACGCCGTTAGACATAATCCCGTAGGTGCGATCGAACATGGCGTACAAAAGGTTCCAATCAAAAAGGCCAAGGGATACGCCGATAAACGAGAAAATGATGGCCGTGCCAGCCATGGCGAATGCCACGGGATATCCGCTGAAGATAAGGCACAATAAAACCACAAACATGAGAGGTGAAAGCCAATCCATTATGCAAATTCTCCTGCATCCGTTTTTTCTTCCAAAGGCAAGAGCCCCTTCAAGCGTGCGATATTTTTGATTAATTCGGAAAAAGCCTGAGCGGTGAGAAAGGCAAAAGCAATAGGCACAAGAGTTTTGATAGGATAACGCGGCAACCCGCCCGGATCGCTAGACTGTTCCCAAACCCGCCAGGAACTAGTGACTGAGGGGACAGAAGACCAGATCATTAAAAAGCAGAAAGGCAGAAGCAGAAGAATCACCCCAGCAAGGTTGATCCAACATCGAGTTCGGGGCGATACATGATTATAAACGAGATCCACTCGAACATGACCGCCGTGCTTCAGCGTGTAGGACGCGCCTAAAAGAAAGATAATGCTAAACATGTACCATTGGAGCTCGATAAAGGCGTTCGAACTGAAATCGGCCCCTATGAACCTGGAAGCGTATCGGGCAAGGGCGTTAAAAGCCGTGATAAGAACCATCGCAAGGGCCAGCCAGGAAATGGCTTTTCCGGTTTTTTCCGAAAAAGAATCAATACCAGACGACAAATTCAGCCAAAATTTCATTTCCCCTCCAGGTTTGGTAGCATTTACCACCCCAAATTTGCTAGAGTTTAGCAAGCGTAGCAGATTCCGGGAAGGCCAGGATTGAAAATAATTTCAAACCAGGGTCCTTTTCGAGAGCAACCCCGGAGTTTGACGCCATAGAATCGGGATCAATGAGGAAGGGTCAAACAAAAATGGATAGACGAAAATTCATCATCAAGACCGCAACCGGTGCAGCAGCCGCGGGCGTCCTCGCTGGCTGCAGCTCAACTCCCAGCGCAACAGGATCCGGTCCAGCAGTTCACGCCAAACCGAAAGTCATGTGGCGATTGGCGTCCAGCTTCCCGCGTAGTTTGGACACTATTTTCGGGGCAGCCGACATCTTTGCCAATAGAGTTAAAGAACTTACAGACGGCATGTTCACCATTCGCGCCTATCCGGGCGGCGAGCTGGTGCCGGGCATGCAGGTGCTGGATGCAGTTCAACAGGGCACCGCTCAAATGGGCCACACTGCAAGTTATTACTACAAAGGCAAGAATCCTGCTCTTGCTTTCGATTGTGCAATCCCCTTTGGCCTTTCCGCCCGCCAACAAAACGCCTGGCTTGACGTTGGGGGTGGTGTTGAACTCATGCGAGAGGTTTTTGCAGATTTCAACATCATCAACTTCCCTGGCGGAAATACTGGCGTCCAAATGGGTGGTTGGTTTCGCCGGGAAATCAATTCTGCTGAAGACGTTAAGGGAATTAAGATGCGCATTCCTGGCTTGGGCGGAGAGGTCATGAGTCAGCTAGGGGCTACGGTTCAAGTGCTCTCAGGTGGTGAAATTTTTCCTGCCTTGGAACGGGGCGCCATCGACGCCACCGAATGGGTTGGCCCCTATGATGATGAGAAACTGGGCTTCTTCAAAGTAGCTAAGTTCTACTATTACCCGGGTTGGTGGGAACCAGGCCCCTCTCTCTCCTTCTATGTGAATCGCGACGCCTGGGACAAACTGCCTAAAACCTACCAGCAGGCTGTGGAAGCAGCTTCAGCCGAAGCCCACCATCGCATGCTCACCAATTACGACGCCAAGAACCCCCCTGCTCTGGCCAGACTTCTCGAACAAGGCGTGCAAATGCGGCCATTCTCCCAGGATATTATGGAAGCAGCCGCAAAGGCATCTGTTCAGCTTATCGAGGATCTTAAAGGCTCCAACCCCGGTTACGACAAGATATTGGACCATTGGAAAGCCTTTAAAAAAGACAGCGACAGATGGTTCTCAACCGCCGAAACCACCTATGCGGCTTTCGCATACAAGAAGTAGCGAACCACATTGCGGCGGCAAGCGCCTCAATAAATCGAGAAGTAACTTAGACAGGAAAAATTGGACATAAGGTCAAAATTTACCTGTTTATGATTTTACAACCAAACCGATGAGTTTTGATAAGGGTTGCCCCAAACCCTTGACCGTTCCCATTATTTTCCGGAGTTTTCATGGTTCAACATCAGACGCTGGTGACCTTTACTGCAGCAGCAACCCTGGGCGTTTTATTACTTGTGTTGGCAAACAGAATGAAGGTATCGGCCATTGTCGTTCTCCTCCTAGGCGGCATCCTGGCGGGTCCTGAATTTTTGGGCATAGTGCAACCCGAATATCTGGGCCAGGGCTTGAATGTCATCATATCCCTGGCCGTAGGCATCATCTTGTTCGAAGGCGGGCTCACCCTCGACATCAAGGGATACCGCCAGGTTTCCCGAGAAATTTGGGGTGTTTTAACAACAGGCGTTCTGGTAACCTGGCTTGCAACCACCCTCATCATCAAGCTGGTGTTTGGATTTGCCTGGGATTTCTGCTTTTTTGCAGCAAGTCTTATCATTGTAACGGGTCCAACCGTTATCGGCCCCCTGCTTCAGCGGATTCGGGTTAAAAAGTCGCTCCACAGCATCCTCCACTGGGAAGGTGTTTTGATTGATCCCATTGGGGTGTTTGTTGCCCTACTGTGTTACGAATACATGGTTTCTACAGGTGGGACCAGTCAGTTGATTTTAGGAGAGTTCCTACTGCGATTTGCGGTAGGGATTGGCGTTGGTCTGGTGTTTGGTCAATTGGTCTACCTCATCCTGAAGCGAAATTGGGTAGAGAAAGAATACTTCAATATCACCGTCCTAGTCTGCGCGATCACCAATTTCACAGTAGCAGATCATCTGGTTGTTGAAAGCGGCCTGCTCAGCGTCACCATTGCAGGTTTGATGGTGGGATATCGAAAACCCCCGGGCCTGGCCAGCATTGTCACCTACAAGGTTGAATTAAAAGACTTTCTCATTGGCCTTCTCTTCGTACTTCTTGCCGCCAAACTAGAGCTGGCCAAATTCACAGATTACGGGTTCAGCCTGGTCTGGGTGCTTTTGGGCATCATGTTCGTTGTGCGCCCGCTCAACATATTCATTTCCATCCGGAAAAGCGCCATCAACTTGCGCGAAAAATTATTCCTCAGCTGGATTGCACCGCGGGGCATTGTGGCCGCTTCCATGGCGTCCATTTTTGCACTGCGCTTAACCGAAAAGGGTTATGAAAATGCTGGTTTCCTGGAGACCTTTGTTTATACTGTGATCGCTGGGACCGTAATCTTCCAGGGTTTTACCGCCAAATGGGTGGGTCGAATGTTAGGCGTGTTACAACCCAGACCTACGGGCTGGATTATTGTTGGAGCCCACCGACTGGGGCGAGTTCTGGCCAAGTTTATTCAGGATCAGGGCTTTAGCGTGGTGCTATTGGACAATAACGCCCGAGAGGTTCGACAGGCCAATCGCGAAGGACTTTCGGCCCTCTGCGAAGACGCCATGGCGATCGATCCAGAGCAACATTCCGAACTCTATGGCACGGGTCATTTCCTGGCTATTACTTCAAACGAAGATCTAAATCGTTTGCTTTGCCAGAGATGGAATAGTCTCATGCGGGATGCAACCCTATACCGCTGGGAAAAGGACACCCGAGAAAAGGAAGTTGCCCGCAGACTCTCAGTAGGTGAAAATGTCTGGAAAGAAACCCATTTAGACCATTGGATGTCTCATGATGAAGAAGCCCTCCCCATTCAGAGGATCAAAGTGGATGCGGACCAGTCCTATCCACCTGACAACGTGCTGCTGGCCTTTTCCGACAACACAGTGACGCCCGGCCCATTCTGGGAGCCCACAAGCCCAGCGTCTCTCCTCATATTGAAGGACACCAAGACCATACAAACCTCCTCGCTTCCCATTAGGCCAGAATTCGTTATCTTCAGTGGAAAGAAGGACTTGGAAACCCTCTATGCGCGCATGTTGCAACTGGCCGCCAAAACCGTGCCCGAGCTGGACAAATCAAAACTGCTGGGCAACCTGTTGGAAAGAGAGGAAGAATTCACCAGCTTACTGGGTCACGGCATTTCCATGCCCCACACCTATTCCACGGCTCTGGATGAAGCGATCCTGTTGGTCGCCAAACCCAAGACTCCGATACCCTGCATCCATACAGGCACACGAATTGAGTTGGTTTTTATGTTGATCAGTCCAGAGGATCAACCCACGGAACATTTAACCAATATTTCGCAAATCGCCAGACTCATAAGCAAGGAAACGGGGAGAACGGCTCTCATGGCCGCAGAAAACCAGATGGACCTGTACAAGGCTGTTATTCAGGGATAGTTGGAGATAAGAATGAACGGACAAAACAGAAGCGATGTGAAGCCAGGTCTGCCGGTTTCCATTGTCCTCAAACAAGATCAACGAACGGGGAAGTTAACCAGAGGAGTGGTGCGCGATCTGCTCACCAAATCCGCCTTTCACCCTCACGGCGTCAAGGTCCGCTTGGAAGACGGACAGGTTGGCAGAGTAAAGGAAATCCATTCCTAACTGGCATCCACCAGGCCCTCTTCGCGCAGTTTGGCAAGATGGGCCTGTATATTCATTAAAGCAAGTGGTTTTAGCCCGGGATGCAGATCTTGATAGATCTGCTCCAACATGGCCTCCTCGTTATGACCGTCCCGATACAAGCCGAGAACCTGCTCTTCCCGCTGCTGCCTATGTTTCAGAGTGGCTTTCAACCGATGCACACCGCCCATGCCATTACCGTGACTGGGAAAAATAATGCGGGGATTGAGATTGATAACCCTCTGTAGTGTCTGCATATAAGCCTTCATATTACCTTCAGGTGGTGCAATCACAACCGTTCCCATGCCCTGGATCAGATCTCCCACAATGAACCATTCCAGGGTATCCGGAGCAAGGGCCAGTTGGCCCGCGTCATGGCCCGGAACCGCATGAATCAACACAGGCTTTCCAATCCAACGGGTTAACTCCTCCCCATCCCGGCGGTGGTGTATGGAAATTCCGTCAAAAAACTGGGGACCCTGGCGGGCAAGGATCCGTTCATGAGAATCCTCGCTGATGTGGATGGGCAAGCCAAGCGCCCGGGCTATTTGATCCGCATGCTCGTAATGGTCTGTATGGTGATGAGTTAGAAAGATCCCTTTTAAATCAAACCGCTTCAGAACATTCATCAACCGAGGGTACTCGTCCGCTCTGGGAGAAGGGTCCACCAGAAAGCCGCCCACAATAAAGGCGTTAGTTCGATCTGCTGGCGGCAAGGTGTTCGACAAAATCGGCAGATGCCAAAATTGGTGAAGCGCCTCCCATGCAGGAACTTCCGTATCGGCGTCCCAAGTGAAATCTGCGTTGGACGCTTCAGCGGCATCTATATTCTCAGCAAGAACTTGCAACATGCGCAGAATGGGCGGCACCACCAGGATTCTGCCCAATTTAAACAACTCTACAAAACCTGTCCCGGTTTTCCATTCATGGCGCTTCGCTTCTTGTGTGTCCACCTGAAACTGAGGACGAGATTTCAGCGTAATCTTAAAGAACCAGGTTTCGAAGCGGTATCGATGAAAGGGGGGCGTGGTGACCATGCAAAGCTTGGAAAACCCGGTAACCCGACCGTCAAGGATAGCGGCTTCCAGATCGAACGCCAATTCTTCACGAAGCTCACGACACAAAGCCCGCATGAGGGTTGGGGAATAATCCCTTAAAAAGGGTAGTTCAAAAGCCTTAGTCTCTTCGTCTCTATCCACCTTGCCGCCTGGGAAGGCGTGATAGCCCGGGAACGCGCGCAGGTATGGCTGGCGTTCTATCATAAAAATATCTTCGCCGCTTATCAGAACGGCAGAAACTGCTTGCCTCATGGTCATACTCGCCTCCCCCGCCATTATGCCAGATTGACCGCCTCAATGGGTGTAACAATTAACCATGGCTTTGAACCCAAAATTGGTGTATGTTTCAAGGTTCACAAGACGCAGGTCGCTGAAGCGGCCAGGGACGGGCAGGATAAATTATGGCGATCAGTTATTTTGTATATTTCGCACTACTGGGCATCTTCATGCCTTATCTAAGCCCGGTCCTCCTGGATTTGGGATATAGCAAAAGCGAAGCAGGAACCCTTTGGGGCATCATGTATTTTTTCTCCACGGTCACCCCATTCTTGGGCGGAAGGATCAGTGACAAATGGCTATCGGCGCGTAAAACCATGTGGCTGTGCTCCGCATTGCTCACCTTTGCCGCTATCATCCTCTTGTTCTATAACAGCCAGGCCTGGATCTTCATACCGGGCTTGTTCCTGTTCACCATAGCAAGATCGCCCATGGTCTCCCTACAGGATACCCTTGCCATGCAGGCAGCAGGCGACAACCCCAAAAAATTCGGACGATTACGAATGATGGGGTCGGTGGGATTTGCAACATCGGTAACCCTATTCGGCTATCTCGCGGACTGGCGGGGATGGCAGATATTTTTTACGACCCAGGTAGCCCTGTGTGTTCTACTGTTGATGTCCTGCCGGATGCTACCGAACGAAGAGACAGAACACAAAACACATCAAACCAGTGGCTTCTGGCGCAGCCTCAATCGATCATGGTGGATGTGGATCCTCGCCATGGTTTGCCATTGGATCAGCTTTGGCCCGTTCAATTATGGATTCAACCTGCTTTTAGAAGAGCAGGGCATCTCTCCCCGGTTACATGGCTGGTATTGGGTCATTGGCATCATTATGGAAGTCGTGGTGTTTATGTGGTCCAGCTGGTTCTTTGCTCGTTGGCAATTCCGAACCCTATTGTTCCTGGCTTTTTTCGCCAACCTCATCCGCTGGACGCTTTTGGGCCTCTACCCAGAGCCCTGGTTGATCGCCGTCACCCAATTGCTGCATGGCTTTGGATTTGCGTTGTTTTATGCAGCAGCCATGCAAGGCATTTCCCATTATTGCGGCGGCGTTAACAGAGCGAGTTACCAGGGACTGTTCTCCACCAGCGTAGGCGGTTTTGCAAGTATTATCGGCACCACTGCCTCCGGTTGGCTTCACGAAGGAATGAGCTGGAATAACATGGTCTTATGGTTTGTGCCAATCCAAGTTCTAGGCATCATCCTTTTGCTCTTCTTCCCATTGGGCAAAGCGCCGGAAACAGCAGAGGCTTAACCTACTGCTAAACGGTACCTTGACCTGACTTGGAGATCGCCTCACAACCTATCTGGAGCAAGATGATTGAGCCTGCAAACGCAAATTACACAAGAAGACCTGGGAAATCCCTTATTTACCCCATTGATTTCTTTAGACGCCAGGTATTGACATAAATGCAAACATAGCCACATAATACGAGCTTCAAATGTATGGAAGCGGAGACTACAATGCGTCTGCAATTGAGCACTTGGAAGGAAGTGGAAGCCTATTTAACTCGATGCAATGGAATCCTGATTCCCATTGGTTCTACAGAGCAACACGGACCTAACGGCCTGATTGGGACTGATGCAATTTGCCCCGAAACCATTGCATTTGCAGCGTCTAAACAAGAGGACATCTTGGTGGGTCCCACCTTAAACATCGGCATGGCTCAACATCACCTTTCCTTTCCCGGCTCCATAACCTTGAAACCATCCACACTGATTCGTGTCGTTTGCGATGTTGTTCAGTCTCTCCATATCCAGGGATTTCAAAGAATCATGTTCTACAACGGACACGGCGGCAATATTGCCACCATGAACGCCGCATTTTCAGAGATCTATGCAGAATTGAGTCTTTCTGGAGTCGCTTCCCTTCCAGATCTTAAATGCACTCTTGTGAATTGGTTCGAGGGTCCACGCACGAGAAGTCTCGCTTTCCAAATGTTTGGCGATGCAGAGGGCTCACATGCAACGCCTAGTGAAGTCTCCCTATCATGGTTTGCCTATCCCGAAGCAGAAAAACGGGTTGAAATGTCTCCACCCATTGCGCCGTCCCATGCATTTACCCATTCACAGGACATGCGAAATAAACACCCAGACGGTCGTTGCGGCTCCAATCCCCTACTTGCTTCCGTACAATACGGAGAACGGATTTTAGAAACAGCCATCTTGGATTTGCTAGATTCCTGGCGTGGTTTCTTGAAATGTTAGGAGCCAAAAAGTGCTTTACACCCTTTTTTAAAACACTTCATGTCACCGCCAATTGTAACTTTCTAGAAAACGAGCACCACGAAGANTCCAAGGTTTTGTGTTCTGTTTTTGAGAAACACGTCTTCGTATTTCACAGATCATGGGTTATTTTTCCAGAATTCTCACAGTTCAGCAGAAAACCGACTTTGTTTATTGCATAAATGACAAATTTCATGCGGAATGGGCAGATGAATTTGGCTTGTTAAGGAATGAAAAAATGCATTGCACTTTGTTTATTGCATAAACAGCTCGTCCATTGGATAGACGACTCTCAACAAGATGCAAACTTAGATATTTTCTTGATCAATATTGGACATTTCATCAAATTCAGCTTTATTTACGCTGCCGCCGCTACTGAACCATTATATTTCACCTTGAAAAATATGCACAGAGGGGGCTTTCAGGCTTATTTTATGCATTTTAAATGAAGTTAGCCAGGAATTTTTTGTTTCTCAGCAGTTTCATGCGTAAACAACAATTTTAATGCATAAACGGAGAGAATTTCATCTTTCAGCGTCCATTGCATTCTCATTGCAGAAATGCAACAAACCAGACAGGTGTGCCTTCCCAAATAATCTCAGGCCGCCGAAATGTTGTCTAGCGCAATTACGTTGACAGCGCCCTTGGTCTCCAGCTACAATGATCTCTGACTTTACCGACTTCAATACTGTCAATGCTCTGGCATTGCTCCATTTTCAAATAATCAGGAGGCATTTCTATGACCAGGAAGCGAATGGCGAACTGGACCCGGCGACAATTTTTGGAAGGTGTTGGCCTTGCAGGGGGTGCTGCGGCGCTCCACGAAACCATGACGGCAATGGGCTTGATGGGCAAAACATCCAACTTTACACAAGTCCAAGTTCCCAAGCTAAATGAAGGCAAATCGGTCGTTATTTTGGGCGGTGGCGTTGGCGGATTGACAGCCGCTTATGAACTTCAGAAGGCCAATTATCAGGTGACTATTTTGGAAGCTCAAAAGCATCTCGGCGGTCGCAGTCTCACGGTTCGCAGAGGCGACACCTTCAGTGAAGTAGACCGAGACGGGAACCTGGTCACACAGGAATGTAAATTCGATGAAGTTTCGGGACAACCCCTTTATTTGAATGCAGGTCCAGGTCGCATCCCCTATCACCACCGCAGGCTCATTCATTACTGTAAGCAGCTCAACGTAGATTTGGAAGTCTATGTCATGAACACCATGGCCAATCTTTTTCAAACGGACAAAGCGTTTGGCGGTGAAGCCCAGATCTACCGCCGTGTAGCTAACGACACAAGGGGTTATATCGCGGAAATGCTGTCCAAAGCCGTTAACAGCGGCCTTTTTGATATGGAGTTAAACGAAGGGGATCGGGACAATCTGTTGAACCTGCTCGGCCAGTTCGGGGCCTTAAAGAATGGGGTCTACCGAGGTTCTGATAGATCGGGATGTCTATTCCCTGAAAGTGTTTACGACGGATGCGTCCCAGAAACGCCGCTCCCCTTTAAAACCCTGCTCAACTCAGAGTTTTGGAACCCCAGCCTGAACAACTTCTACCAGCCCGTGGACTACCTCTGGCAACCCACAATGTTCCAGCCAGTTGGAGGCATGGACATGGTTTGGAAGGCCTTTGAGGCCAATCTGGTTAATCCCCCAATTCTGAATGCGCCGGTGACCCAAATCAACCTGATCGACAATGGGGTGGAGGTCTTTTACGAAGAGGATGGAGTAGGCAAAACCATCACAGCGGACTACTGTATCAGCAATATTCCCTTGCCGGTTCTTTCCGATATTCCCTCCAACTTCACGTCGGACTTTCAAAACGCGGTGGACCATGTGGAGTTTGCACGAACCTGCAAGGTGGGATGGCAGTCAAACGCACGCTTCTGGGAAACGGATGAAGAAATTTACGGCGGTATTTCGTGGATTAATCACAACATCACTCAGATGTGGTATCCCTCCTATGAATATTTCACAGAAAAGGGTACGCTCACGGGAGCATACAACTTCAGCGAGCGAGCTGAGGAGCTGGCTTCACTCAATTTGGATGACCGCCTCAGGGTGGCCCGCAGCGGTGCGGTTCGCCTCCACAGGCAATTTGGGGACGAGTCCATTGTGCCCACCGACAAAGGGCTTTCCATTGCATGGAAACAGGTTCCCTTCATGAAGGGCGGTTGGGCGGATTGGGATCATACAAAAGAATCTGATCGCCTTGCCTATCAACGACTTCTGGCGCCTGATGGCAACTTCTTCATTGTTGGGGACCAGGTCTCTCCCCTGCCAGGTTGGCAGGAGGGGGCCATGATGTCGGCGCAACACGTCACGGAGCAAATCTCTGGGTTCCGCACCAAAAAGGCGAAAGAAGTGGCGGCGGCTCCCAACTCCAGAGGCATGACTGAAGGCTGGTAAACACTAAAAAGACCAGGCGCTCATGGAAAACGCTCGATGAGCGAAACCCCGGTAAAGAGTGATAGCGCCTGCATCCTCGTCTCCAGCGCCCAGGGCGGTGAAGATGGGGAGCAGGTGCTCATCTCTGGGATGAACCTTTTTGCCAAGCAACGTCCTGTTTCGATAGTCCAGCAAGTCATCTATCCGCCGCGCCTGCAACGCCTCATCCAGCCAACTGTCGAATCCTGTAACCCATTCAGGCGGCTCTCCCCTGCCCCAATCTTCAAAATTATGGGTCGCTCCGCCAGATCCCATGATGAGCACGCCGTCCTCTCTTAAATCCCTCAAGGCGCGCCCCATATGATAATGATGGGCTGGGCCGGAATGATGTTGAATGGACAACTGTAAAACGGGTATATGGGCTTTTGGGTACATCAGCATAAGCGGAATCCAAGCACCGTGATCCAAACCCCTATTCTCATCAATCTCTACAGCAAAACCGTTTTTTTTCAAGATATTATAAGCCTTGTGCGCTAGCTGTGGAGACCCTGGAGCGGGATATTGCCATCGATACAACTCCTGGGGAAAACCATAAAAATCGTGTATGGTTTCAGGTCGGGAAGCTGCCGATAATGTGGGTTCTCTAGTCTCCCAATGGGCTGATACAACCAGAATGGCTCTGGGCTCTCCCAATTTCGGACCCAGGTTCTTGAGAAACGGCACTGCCCCATGTTGCTCCAGTGGGAGGGTCGGGGCGCCGTGTGAAACAAATATTGCCGGAAAACCGCTCATGTCACACTCCTTTTTAAGTATATCAAAAAATGGGGACGGGACATCGCCCGCCCACTTCCCAGAGACAGGTTATTTTTGAATGCCTTCCCCATTGAAGAAAATCTGCACGTCGTCGCCCAGGGCCTCGGCCATGTAATTCATGCCATAATCACTGCGCTTCACCGAAAAGTTCACTTCAATTCCGGCCCTCTGGTTGCCCCAGGGGTCTTTGCCCTGGCCGATCAACGTCACTTCAACCTGGATGGACTGAGTAATACCATGCAGAGACAACTCACCTTTTACCTGATACTTGCCATTTCCAAGCGCTTTGACTGATTGGCTTTTGAATTGGATAACGGGGAACTGCTTCACATTAAAGAAGTCGGGACTGCGCAGGTGCTGATCCCTTTTCTCATTATGAGTGGATACGCTTTCGGTCTTCACCTCAAATTGCAATTGACCCTCGTCCAAATCGAAGCTGCCCGAGATTTCCTTAAACTGGCCCCAAACATTGCCCATGCCGAGATGGTTGATCTTAAAATTCACAAAACTATGAGCGGGATCAATGTCATAATTCCCTGCAGTCGCCGCTAAGCTCATTAAAACTAATACCCCAAAAATTATGCGTTTCATGTGCATACTCCTATTTCTTTTTTCGGCCCCTCATTTCCTGAAGGTGGCCTCGTCTCAATGGACATGAGCTAAGTTGCGAAATCGGCGCCAAAAACTCAATAAAAAGATAACTTACTTTTTTTCAAGATATTACCTACAACTCACTCAGCATGCATTTACTTTTCACATTGAACACCCAATCAAAATGATTGAATCACCTTATCATTTTGATTGAATCACAACCTCATTGGCCATATACTAATAATTGGAGGCAACCCACTGTAAAACAGTCTATTTTCTATTAATCACAACCCAAATCTACGACAAAAATCAATCAAAATGATCGAGTGGAGGCCATATTGAGATTTGAAGACCTGGATCTGCGAGAATTGTTATCCTTTGAAGACGGCCTTATTCAATTCGCAGGTGAACGGTCGGTCATTGTCTCAACTGCAGCCATGGGCATGTTCCGCAAAGAATTGGTGGATTTACTGGGGCGGCACGCCGCCATGGGGGTGTTCCTAAGGCTTGGATTCACTCAGGGTTGGAAAATGGCGGAGCGGCTGAAACACGATCTGCCTTGGGATGACGAGGACCAATGGCGCCGAGCTGGAGGCAAATTACATGCCCTACAAGGTCATGTGATTGTTGAAGTTCCTCGCTGGAACAGTGAAAAAAAGCAACCGTTCGCATGGT
>JBNKOV010000070.1:0-13242 GCA_050294955.1 Holophagae bacterium | reverse complement strand
CGCTGACAGCTTAAGATTTGGCATGTCGCCCGTATCCACCAGCAGGGATTGGGTAAGGGTGTAGAAGAGGTGGGCGTCCACAGAATCCGATTCGTTCATGGGATATACGAGATATTCGTGAACGGCCGATTTGAAAACCGGGTGGTCTTCATCGTGAATGTAGGCGCCCAGCAACATGCGCTTAAAACCCTGGTCCCAGTTGTAGAGATCCTTGTCCAACCAGGCCTCTTGGGATTGATGACTGCGTCCGTGGAAAATAGCCAGATCATCGGCGATCTTCAACCAATCCTCGGGATTGGCGTTGGGGAACCGAGCCTGGAAGTTGGGATGACGATACAGACGGAAGACCGTTTCACGATCAAATCTGCTCTCCGCCAGCTCCAACAACAGCAACACGGCGTCAATCAGGCGGGAAGCGCGCCCCGTTTTACCATCGACCAGGTTAAATCTCAAATCGTGCATGCGCTTAAAAGCCGATTCAATCTCCGTCTGGTAGGCGCCCATATCCGTAACAATCACAGCAATATCGCGCATGGTGAGATTGGGATCTTCCAAAAGGAGCGCCCAAATGGTTCCGGCCACCACTTCCGCCTCTCGCCTCGGACTGGGACAGCCCAACACCTTCAGGCTGAAATCGGGGGGAAGGTTCAAGGGCTCGGCGGGCGGGGCGGCTCTGTTCAAAATATGGCTTTGCATCAAGTTGAGCAGGCTGTTTTCAGGCACTTCCACAAAAACATCCTGGAAGTCCCAGTCGCAGGCGTCGTTTAAAAGACGCATGTACTCTCTTCCGGGTTTTCCCCAGGCCTGGAGAAAAGGATTCTCCTCGGGCATGTCCAACTCGCCGCAGGCAAAGGCTTCCTCTGGGATGGTCCAGGTCTGGCGGGCCTCTTTCAGGGTCTTCAAATCTTCCCAGAACATGCGGCATGGGTTGAGCACATAAAGATAGATATCACCTTTCCGGCTCAGGGATTTAAGAGCCTGCTGGTGGAACCTGGAGATATAGGACACGCCAAAGACGTGGAGCGGTCTGCGCAGTTCCGCGCCGTCCAGGTTCAACGCCGTCAAGGTATTCAATGGGCGGCGATTCTCCGTCTGGTTGCGTCTCGCCACCAGGCCCGTTTCCCCAAAAAGGTCCCGCCACAATCTGCGTTGCCAGATTTCGAGGGGATGATCCTCGTCAAACCAGGCGCGATCCTGCTCCCAGGCTTGCGTCATCTCCATCCTAGAGAACGCGTATTCGCGAAACAGGTCGGTGAGCCGGCCCGCCAACTGGAACTTGCGAACCCGGGCGTCTGTTTCATCGGAAGAACTCAGATAGCGCTTCAAGTGAGTTAGGCCCTCGTCCGTCTCCTGCTCATAAACGGAGAGCTGGCGGATAATCATCATGCGCAGCATGTTATGAGAAAGCAGGCCCTCCCCTTCTGAGGCCATCAAACCCAGAAGCGCCTCGTCCAGGCGCTGGAAGCGAATATTGCAGGCAATGCCCAACTTCTCGGCCAACTGGAAGTTTAGCCACATTTGCAGGTTCCGATTGGGCACGGTGACAGAGGCGGGCACAAAGGGATCGGACCCTCTCAGGAACTGCGAAAGAGGATCGATCAGGGCTTCGAGATGGTTGGAGTAGAAAAGGTAGATCATGCCTGCTCGCCTCATGCATAAGTGTTGCGGCAACATTAACACAATTCAAAAATACGGTCTAATCAGAGACCTGCCAACCATTATCAATGGTTCCGCATGATTAATCAAGACAGGGGTGAACATGCGCTTTTATTGTCCTGACAAAAGGAGAGCCCTATTTTTCTTTAGAACGTAGTATAATCATTAGGCTGGCTGCATAACGTTTGTCGCCCATATTCAAGAAAATCAATCTATCATTTTCAGTGACAAATCGTATAATGTGGCGTTTTTTTCACATTCTTGTAGGAGAGTATTGATGAGTAGACTATTGACAATGCTATTGTTGTGCTTCTCTGCACTCTATGTTTCCGCGCAATACATTGGGGACGGCCCCGTGGTTAAGGAGCATATGAGTCAGGACGATATCAATGGGGGGGGCGTAGTATTTGACATGCTCATGTCCCATGGCGAGCTGCTGTTTACAGCAAAATTCAACAAATTCGACGGTCAAGGCCGACCTGGAGCGACAGGCACCGGCGCCGCGCGAGTACCGGGCACCGCGCCCGAATTCATCCGAACTTCTGCGCCTGAGTCCAACTCATGCGCGGGTTGTCACAACGACCCCTTTCCCGGCGCTGCTGGGGACATTGTGGCCAACGTGTTCGTTTTGGCCCAAGCCCTGGACCCTGTAACCGAGTCCGTAAACGCCATGTTCAGTAACGACCGCAACACCCTGGGCATGCATGGCGGCGGTCCTATTGAGATGCTGGCTCGCGAGATCTCCGCAGACCTGCTGGTAATCCAAAGCGAAGTTCGCGCCATGGCCGCCATGACTGGCGAAGACGCGACTAAAGCTCTGTATTCCAAAGGCATCTACTACGGAACCATTACTTCAAGCCCCGACGGCACCATCGACACCTCTGGTGTTGAAGGTGTTGACGCAGATTTGATCATCAAGCCTTTCCACCAGAAGGGCGCTGTGATTTCCATGCGTCAGTTCACCAACAACGCCATGAACCACCACCACGGCATGCAGTCTGTTGAGCGTTTTGGACCTGGCGACTTCGACCAGGACGGCGTTGAAGACGAATTAACCGTAGGCGACATTATCGCTGTAACGCTCTGGCAAGCCGCTCTGGGCACTCCCGGACAGGTAATTCCCAGCGACGGCAACGTGGCGCGCGCCATTATTCGCGGCGAGAACACCTTCGAAGCCGTAGGTTGCGCGGGATGCCATATGCCTTCCCTGATGCTGGACAGCCCTGAGTTCAGCGAGCCCAACCCTTTCAACCCTGCTGGCAACCTTCAGGTTATTGACGTGCCTGAGCCTTACACCTTCGACATGACCGTTGAGGGATTCAAGCCTCGTCCCGAGCGCACCCATGACGGTCGCGTTATCGTAAGAGCCTACACAGACCTCAAGCGTCACAACCTCTGCGACGAAGACTACAATCATTACTGTAACGAGCAAGTGGAGCAAGACGGCATTCCTACCGAAATGTTCCTCACCCGTAAACTGTGGGACGTTGGCAACACCGCTCCCTACGGCCACCGCGGCGACTTGACCACCATCACAGAAGCCATCTGGTATCACGGCGGCGAAGCGCGCACCTCTCGCGACGCATTCTTCAACCTGCCTGATTCTCAGCAGGCCGAAGTAATCGAGTTCTTGAAGTCTCTGCAGATTCTGCCTGAAGGAACCGAGCACCTGGTAGTTGACGAGCACGGCAACTACAAGAACAAGCGCAAGCTGGCTAAATCTTTGCAAACCAGCAAGCCAGGACAACAGGCCCAAGTAGGCGGCCAATAAACCAAAAGGCCGCGCCCCCTCACAGGCGCGGCCTTTTCTCTTTTCAAAAATTACCAAAACGACAAGTTGGATTCAGTCTGCACCGACCCATTTCAAAGCCTTATTTTTTAAAATTCAGGGTCAGACCATTCCCAACATCATCAAGCTTCATCAAACAGGCTCTTTTGTTTCAAGGTTGGCCTTGACCAGCGGTCTTGGATCTGCTGGAATGCATAGGCGGCCTTGGGGTCGCACAGGAGTTTTAAGATGACCTGGATAGATTGCATTCCTTACGAGGAATCCGAAGGCAAATTACGTAAACTGTATGACCGTGTGAAAGGTCCGGACAATAACGTAGATAACATCATGCTGGCTCACAGCTTGCGGCCCGGCTCACTTTTGGGTCATATGACGCTGTATAAAAACGTGTTGCACCATTCCGGCAATGCCATGCCGAAATGGTTTCTGGAGGCGCTAGGCCTTTATGTAAGTCTCTTAAATAAATGCGCCTATTGCGTCGAACACCATTACAAGGGCATGGAGCGGTTGTTGGGTGATGTTGCCGAAGCCCAGAAGGTTAGAGCGGCCTTGGAAATGGAGCTTCCCGAAAAGGCCTTTTCTGGCGATCGCCTCGCGCTCATGGGATACGCCTATCGCCTTACTCGCGAACCACACGCCCTTCAGCAACAAGACATTCAGGCCCTGCGAGACGCCGGTCTAGATGATGGGCGCATTCTGGAGGCCAACCAGGTTATCGCCTACTTCGGTTACGCGAACCGCACGGTTCTGGGCCTGGGCGTTCATACCGACGGCGATATCATCGGGCTCTCCCCCAACAATTCGGATGACCCAGACGATTGGAACCATCAGTAACGAGAACCTGATGGATTGCAGCGCTGCCTAGCCAGTGTAAGTCTTATTGGGTCCAGGCGCTAACTCCGGATTGAGATAGTGGCTGCGCATGTCTTTCGGCTTTGTCTTATCAGTCTAAAAGGCCCCTTGTCCGGGACAAGGGGCCTTTCTTAATTAGGAGTGTTCCTTCTTTTCCCAAAGCCCTTTTACCTTGGCGAAATGGAAGAGGCCAGAAGAGTGCCCATCGGAAAAAGTTGGGTTGAAGGCGTAACGCCCCACGGAATCAATTTTCCGGAAAGTGATGTCTCCAGGAACTCTGTTGGGATCCAACAGGGCGTCTCCGGTCCATTCATCCACACAAACCGCGCAGGGACAGGCCAGGCGAAGCTCGCGGGCGGAGAAGGTTGATACAGAGCCGTCGGGCCAACAGACCCCCAATTCATCGCCGCTCACCTGCCACACAGCTTTCACCGGCGCATCGGGCGCTTGATCCACGTCGGGCGGATTGGGATAACGTTCGTCCCAGGCCATATCTCGCCATTCGATATTGAAGGCATTGGTTGGGCGACGCTTCTCAAGGATGACCAGCATCTTATCCAAAATCGATTCAAAAACTCGGCCTGAAGCGGAGTCCGCACGAGACACCAGAAGCGGCGAACCGGAATCGCCGGATTCGCAGACCCCGGCTTCAAGGGGGACCCTTCCAAGAAGGGGAAACTTCATTTCCTCGCAAAGAGCCTCGGCGTTGGATTCGCCAAAGAGTTGGGCGCGATCGCCACAATCATCGCAGATGAAGTAACTCATATTCTCGATGAGACCCAAGATAGGCACCTGGACCTGTTCGAAAACCCGTATGCCGCGCATGGTGTCGGCCAGGCTAAGCTCCTGAGGCGTTGAAACCACAATGGCCCCCGTTAGCGGAGCGCTTTGGGAAATGGTAAGTTGGGCGTCGCCGGTTCCTGGCGGCATGTCGATGAAGAGATAGTCTAAATCGCCCCAGACCACATTGCCCAGAAACTGGTTGACCACGGAATGAACCATGGCGCCGCGCCAAATGAGCGGCGTTTCTTTATTGACCAGATTCCCCATGGAGATGAATTGAATGCCGTGGGCTTTTATGGGCCGAATGGTGTTGGGCTCCGGACCTGGATCGGGCCATTCCCCGCTGCCCAGCATAATGGAGCCGCTGGGACCGTGAACGTCTGCGTCCATTAAACCAACTCGGGCGCCTCTCTGAGCCAGCCCAACGGCCAGGTTCACCGCAACAGTGGATTTCCCCACGCCGCCCTTTGCGGAATGGACCGCAATAATCTGCTTGATATTCGCCAGTTTTCCACCTGTCACTTCAAACCTCCATTGCGCCGGGACCGGGATTGGCCCACGTTTGACTGATTCGGCTGAGTTGGGCTACCATTTGCCCCGCAAGGTCTTGGAAGGCCTTGCCCAAAGGACCGTCGCCGTCGCGAACGACCACCGGCTCGCCGGCGCCCAGTTCGGATGGGATTTTGGGGTCAAGTGGAAGCTCGCCCAACAGAGGTAGTTTTTGTGAATTGGCCATTTTCTGGCCGCCGCCCTGGCCGAAAGGCCGATGTTTTTTGCTGCATTTGCCACAGAGGTAATAGCTCATGTTCTCTACAATGCCCAACACGGGCACTTTGGCTTCCTTGAACATGGCCAGCCCCTTCTCTACATCTCGCAGTGCCACATCTTGAGGCGTGGTAACGAGAATGGAGGCGGACAATGGCGTGGACTGGGTAAGCGTGAGTTGAACATCCCCAGTTCCAGGAGGCAGGTCCAACAACAGGTAATCCAATTCGCCCCAAGCCACATGGAAAAGAAACTGCTGCAACATCTTGCTGAGCATGGGGCCTCGCCATCCAAGGGGCTGATTTCTTTCGATGAGAAAACCCATGCTCATGGTTTTCAAGCCATGCACTTCATGGGGAATAAGTTTCTTGTCGCCGCCCATGGGCGCTTTATTGTGCATGCCCACCATGGAGGGGACGGAAGGACCGTAAAGGTCGCAATCCATTACGCCAACCCTTGCTCCCGTTTTTGCCAGAGCAATGGCAAGGTTGATGCAGACCGTAGATTTCCCCACGCCGCCCTTGCCGCTGGCCACCGCAATTAAATTGCGAATGCCCGGGACATGTTGATTTCCAAAAACTGGCGCGGATCGAACTCTGGAGGTCATGTTCACCGATACATCCCCAACACCCAGGGACCGAACCTCTGCCAGGCATTGCTCCCGCAACTGCTCCTTAACCGGACATGCCGGAGTGGTCAGTTCAACGTCGAACCGCACGGAGGAACCCGTTATCTCAATATTCTTCACGAAGCCCAAACTAACAATATCTTGATTTAAATCAGGATCTTGTACTCTGGAAAGTACTTTTAGGATCGCATCTTCAGTAATGGCGCTCACTTGCCCTCCTTTCCGCGCAGACCCCTGCAAAGGGGCTTTCATTTTAAATCATTTACCCGGGCGGGGTAAGCCCTTCCGGGAAGAAACCCCTGTATTTTTCAAATCATTCGCTTCACAAAAAGCGAACCACAACGCTAAACGATCTCAGCTCATCCAGTTATGATCGCTTTGCATTTCCCATTTAGTGGTGACTTTTCTCAGGACAGACCAGAAATTCAGGCAGTTTTTGCCGGTAATATCGCCAAACCCGAATTTAGAGTCGTTCATGCCGCCAAAAGAGAAGGGTTCCCTGGGAACCGGAATCCCCACATTAATGCCCACCATGGCGGCGGAAGCTTCGCGCACCACCTTCTCAGCCAGGGCTCCGTTGGAAGTGAAAACGGAAGCCGCGTTGCCGTAAGGGTTGCTGTTTTCAATGGCAAGCGCCTCTGAGAGGTTTTTGCAGCGAATGATGCTGAGAACAGGCCCGAACAACTCCTCGCGCGCTGCTTGAGAACTAGGGTCCACATTGTCGAGAATTGTGGGTCCCAACCAGAAGCCGCCTTCGTATTCAGCCACAGGTTTGCTGTGACGCCCGTCCAACACAATGCGAGCGCCTTCTTGTTCCGCATGGCCAATGGCTTCCTTTAAAAACGCCACCTGTTCCCTGGTGATCACGGCGCCCATGCCCAGACCCAACTGGAGACCAGCAGCCCTCGCCACAATTTTTTCGATGATATGGTCCACATCGCCAACAGCCAGAAGCACCGATGCGGCCATGCAGCGCTGACCCGCGCAGCCCGTAAAGGAATCGCTGATGCCGGCGCCCGACATATCCGGATCTGCGTCGGGCAGAAGAATGAGATGGTTCTTGGCGCCGCCCAGAGCGAGAACGCGCTTGAAGTTGCTGCAACCCAAGCCATAAACGATTTTGGCCACCTTTGTGGAGCCAACAAAACCGACCGCTTTAATTTCCGGGGAGGAAGTGATGGCCTGAACCGCTTCTTTAGAGCCCTGCACCACGTTTAACACGCCTTTGGGAAGCCCTGCTTCCTGCAATCCCTCTACGAGGAATTTGGCAGTGAGCGGTGTTTTTTCGGAAGGTTTCCAGATAAAGGTGTTGCCCAGAGTCACCGCCACGGGAATCATCCACATGGGCACCATGGCGGGAAAGTTGAAGGGTGTAATGCCCGCGACAACGCCCAGCGGCTTGCGTCTATATTCGCAGAACACACCGCGAGACACTTCCATGCGGCCACCTTCATCCATATTCTGCAAGCTGAGCGCGTATTCCAAAACTTCAATGCCTTTGAGAATGCCAGCACGCGACTCGGAAAGGGTCTTGCCATTTTCCAGACTGACCATATTGGCGATGGTGTCTATTTCACGAAGGAGATACTCGCGAAACCGGAACATGATTTGAGTTCGTTCCTTGAGAGGGGTCGCTTCCCATCCGGGTTGGGCCTCGGCAGCGGACGCGGCGGCTGCGGCCACGTCATCGGAATCGCTCTCGCGAATGCGCCCAACCACTGCGCCGGTGTAGGGACTGTGAACATCGAGCAGATCGCCGCCAGCCTTTTGCCAGCCGCCCCCTATAAAGTTCTCACATTCAATAATCTGTTTGGGAAACTCAATCCGATTCATTCGCAACTCCTAGCACCAAAATCTGCCTGCAGACGCGCAGGCGACAACGACCTCTCTGCCGCCTCAAAAGAGCCGATGGGTTTTCAAGTTCAGTCTCCTGCGGCAAAGACAGGGCTAGTATTATAACCGAATTTTCGCCTCTACATCCAATAAATCCGGCAGTCCAAAAATATGGCTATTTTCAGGGAGCCGAACTGGATAGTGGGATTCAAAACAGAGGCTTCATTCAGGCAACCACCTTGCAGATGGGGCAGTTTTCAACCACGTGACCTCGAGCGGGGCAGTACTCTCTGCCGTAGAAGATGATTTGCAGGTGCAATTTGTTCCATCGTTCTCGGGGGAATACGGCTTTCAGGTCTTTTTCCGTTTTCCCTACACTCTTGCTTTTGGTAAGCTTCCAGCGATTGGCCAACCTCTGGATATGGGTGTCTACTGGGAAGGCGGGATGACCGAATCCCTGGGACATGACCACCGATGCGGTTTTGTGTCCCACGCCCGGCAAGGCCTCCAGGTCTTCAAAACTCTCGGGGACCTGCTGGTTGTGCTTCTCCACCAGGATCTTGGACAAATCCCAGATATTTTGCGCTTTGCGTTCGGAAAGGCCACAGGGTTTTACAACTTCGCGTATGGCGGCGACCTCGAAATCCAACATGGTCAGGGGATCGGACGCCATTTGAAAGAGCCGCGGGGTGACCAGATTCACTCGCTTGTCCGTGCATTGCGCTGAGAGCAGGACGGCGACCAGCAAGGTGTATTTGTTTGTGTGATCCAACGGAATGGGCGTTTCGGGATAAAGGTCTTCCAAGGTCGCCATGATAAATGCGGCGCGTTCGGCCTTTCTCATGATAAAGTCTCCAGGGATAAACGCCTGTACAGGCTAAGAGTCGTCGGCGGAGGACCGCTTGATGGAGCGAAGAAAGGCTTCGTTCCAACGGGCCAGGCGCTGATAGGCGTCGTTTAAGTCTGTGGTTGGAAAGCTGTTGGACACCACCAACTTTCCCTGCACCATGAGATGGGTCATTTTAGCCTGAGCGCCCCATCCGTAAAGTAATTGATTGGAGAAATGGTGACCGGGCAACTTGGGCGAGGGCGCCTGGTCCTGGGCAGGTGCAATGAGCATGAAATCGGCAGGACTGTCCGGCATGAGCTGGGAGGACGGCGCGCTGATCAGGGCGGCGGGAATATGCGATCCCAAGTCCCATAGGGAATGGTGACCGGTTTCCGTGGCCAACACGTTCATGGACTGTCTACGGCTCCGCTCGGTGTACTCCAACAATTTAATGTCTTCAGAAACCAGATAGTTGTGATTCATAACCACACTATCGGAACCCACTGCGAAGTTAATTTTATTTTTCAAAACTGCTGAAATATTGGGCGATTGGTCGCCCCGGGACAACGATGCGCTGGGACACAAGATCATGGAAGCGTTGTGCTCCTTGACCATGGCAAGCTCTTCATCGTCCAATAAGGTGCCGTTTATTATAACCAGCCTCTCGTTTAAGACGCCCATCTTTTGGAGCGCCCTGAGCGGCGTGGTTCCGTAATGGATTTGAGCGCTTTCCAGCTCATTCTCCCTTTCCGCCAACTGAACGTGGAAGCGAGTATCGTATTTCTCGGCCAACTCTGCTGCGGCAATGATGGCTTCAGACGATGTATGCTCCAAGCTGTGAACACCGGGGATGATTTGAATTAGAGGTTGCTTACCATAGGCGCTGTGGAGACTGTTGAATTCTTCCAAGCTGGTGTCCAACGCTCGAATAAAAGCCCGGGCCGTATCAGAAGAGCCCTGATCGAAAAAGCCATAAACCAGAGTGAGCCGCATACCCATCTCAACGGCTATTCGGATAATTTTTTCGGCGAACCGAGCCTGGCCGCCATCTTCATGTTGCCCGTTGTGAAGGTAATGAAACTCGCCAACACCCGAGACGCCCGCCTGAGCCTGTTCTGCGAAAGCCACTTTATATACGGCTTCAAATAATTCGTCGTCTATGGCGTGGCTCACAGGCCAGATTAGCTTATGGACCAGCTCAGAAAAAGAAATATCGAAATCGGAAACGCCCCTGAATGCTCGATGAAACCCGTGATGATGAGGATTCAAAAAGGCGGGCATAAGCACCTTGCCCGGATAGTGATACACCGTTCGGGCGCGAGCAACCAACTGCTGTCGCGGGCCAATGGCCTTGATCACGCCGTTGTCATCGACCAGCAAGCCCCAATCTGTCTCAAATCGGCCTTTGATGCATACGTATTCAGCTGCCCATAGTTCCATTATGACCCCGATTCACCTGTTCTTCATTGCCGCCCGGGCTTCCCGGTCCATATCCTTGCGCTTTAATGACTCTCGCTTGTCATGAACCTTTTTGCCCCGTGCAAGCGCCAACTCACATTTCACCAGTCCCTTCGGGTTGAAATAGAGTTTGAGGGGAACAACGGTCAGGCCTTTGTTCTTCAATTTACCCAACCACTTGAGCAGTTCTCGTTTGTGAAGAAGGATCTTCCGCGGTCGCAGAGGTTCATGATTAGCGTAACCGCCATGAGAATAGGGCGATATATGAACGGAGCACAGCACGCCACCCGAACCGTTGAATTTGGCGTAACCATCTCCCAGATTCGCGCGACCCTCTCTCAATGACTTGACTTCGGAGCCCTGGAGCATTAACCCTACTTCCAGTTTCTCCAAAATCTCATAATTGAAACGAGCTTTCCGATTATCCGCAACGACTTTGATGCCCATAAATGAAAAAATACTCCTATAACTGAGTATTAAATGACTTACTTTACCACATTGCGATAAAAATAAAGAATACTTTTCATCGCGAGATGACAATTCAAATTTCATTTGCGACAGGAACGGGCGCAACCGAACCCGTCAAAACCCTAACGCCATCTTCAATCGAACCATCACTTTCAGATAGAACCAGTGAAAGACCAGTCCTTCCCAACCTGCAGAATGCCAACGACTGGCCAAAGTAGTTGCAATTCCAAACGCCGCCGACCCGTAATTTCAAATGGGGTGATCCGGCAGGCAACGGCCTATTGAACTCAATCTTACCAGACGCGTTCATGCCCTGCAGGCTGCAGCTCAGTCTATAGCCTTGAACTAAAAACCACAAGAACAAAACCCTGGTCTAACAAGAAAAAGAGGCCTTCGCTCCTGGAAATGGACCCGAAAAGACTCAATTGTCCGGCAGGAATTGGACAACGCCCATGTCGATTTTGACCGGCTCCCGGGTTTTGGAATCCAGGTAATAATCCTCAAACTCTCCGGGGGCGCTTAACTTTTCCAGCTTAAAATGCATGGTGGCCTTGCGGGTTCCGTTAATGTCCATAACCGGATTGCCCACGTACTTTACGGTCATGCTCTTCACCGTGCCGCTGGCCTCATGGAGGATGGGATAGGCCTTTTCAGAACCGACTTCCTTGAGATCGGCGGTGTAGAGCAAGGGGTGAACGTCGGTGAAAACCAGGCCGCTGATGGGCACTTTCATTTCGGTTTCATCTGCGTCCCCTTCTTTTTTCCGAATGACAAGCGTCTCGCCCTCGCGCTGGATTCGAGTAGAAACCGTCTTGCCGTTATACTCACGATCAACCTCAACCTTTTCAACGGTGAAGTCGTCTCTCAACCAGGATGTGCGCACAGATTCCATGGTCTCTTTTGTGCCCAGACCGTAGTTGATGTGGGTGTTCAAACGATAACCCCGGTCTCCATTTTCCAGCTTGTCAACAACGATGGAGGTGGTGTACTTCATCTGTTTCTTGCCGTCGCGGTAACCATAGAGCAGCGTGTCCTGGATAGGCGATGGCGCACAGGAGCCCATCATCAGCAACAAAACAAAAATCACGCAAATATGTCTACCGTTCATCTCAATCCACCTTTGTCTTCAAGCCGGCCAACCCCGCTGCTGAACCGGCGAGGTGGCTGTATTTGAGCAACATCATAGACAATGAACGCTGGGAATGGAAGGGCGATCTTGGTTACATGGGCCATTTCCCCCGATTTTCAAGACCTGACGAGGGTCTCTTTCACCAATACAATCCATACCTTAAATTAACAGGACTTCTTGACACCTCGTTAAAAAATTTCCTATGATGAGTGCCAATCAAGGTGCGGACCGTCTTTAATGCGTTAAGGCGTTTATGGCTCTGTCGGCGGTGATTCGCAAATATGAATGAATTCTGGATGGTTGAAAAATGAATTATATCGAAAATGCCATTAATTGGTTCACCGCTTTTATCGAGGCCTATGTGGTGCCAACCGAGTTCTTGATGGCCGCCCTTCTCGGCACGGGCTTGTTTTTGACCTTACGCCTCGCTTTTGTACAGATTCGCCGCCTCAAGCATGGCATCGAAGTTACTTCAGGCAAATTTGACGATCCCAATGAACCCGGAGACGTCACCCATTTCCAGGCTCTGACGACGGCGCTTTCCGCCACGGTTGGGGTTGGCAATATTGCGGGCGTGGCCACGGCCATCCATTGGGGCGGTCCCGGCGCTTTGTTTTGGATGTGGGTTACGGCATTTTTCGGTATGGCCGTAAAATACTCCGAAGTAACGCTTTCTCTTAAATATAGAAAGGTGGAAGCAGCCGATCCAGATTCAAAGTCCGTGGACGGCACCGTTTCTGGCGGCCCAATGTATTACATTGAGCGCGGCCTGGGCAAGAAGTGGAAGCCTCTAGCGATCTTCTTTGCTGTTGGCCTCATGCTCACCTCTTTTATGACCGGAAACGCGGTTCAAGCAAACACCCTTGCCGACCAGGTTGAATCCAAGTTTGGTCTCAGCCCCTACATCACCGGTTTGTTCTCGGTGGTTTTTGTAGCCTTCATCATTTTTGGCGGCATCAAGCGCATTGGTCGAGTGACTTCCATTCTGGCGCCTACCATGGCGCTCATCTATGTGCTGGGAGCCTTGATTATCCTGGGCATTAATTTTGGCG
>JBNKOV010000069.1:0-13387 GCA_050294955.1 Holophagae bacterium | reverse complement strand
GCCAATAGGCAGCACTTCGCAAAAACCGCTACAAAGTTTGAGACATGCATGCGCCAGGTCACAAGCATCTTTTTTAACAGCGCTATGTTGGAAAGTGGGGTTGATGATGGTCACTGGTCGTTGGGACTTGGGATCAAAAACCGTCAATTTCCGTTTTACATAGTCCAGCATGGAAAGACAGAAAGAGGAAAGGGCTGAATAATCGCCAAATTTGCGGAGTTGTTCCATAATTTGGGTGAGACCGGCCAATGAGTTTTTTATGGTCTTCTGGTTTGGTTCCATCAACTTATCGCCATAAAAGCGAGCCAGGTCCAAAACCATTTTATGGCCCGCCGGGCTATTTAAATGTTTCTTTTTAAATAAGAGCGATTTTTGCTGATCACCGGTCAATTCTTCATTGGTCAGCAGGTCGGACCATTCCCGGAAAAGGGCCATGATGGCGTTTAATCTGGAACGTGGAACGAGTTTGATAATAAAATCTTCCAGGGCTTCCCATTCTTCGTTGCCAACGATAGACCGAATGTAGTCCCGCGACAGTTTGCTGTCTCGTATTTCCTGTCGGAGATCGGGCGCCGCAACCCGAATCGCTTCATCCAAGACCGTTATTTCTGTTTTGGATGTGTCATTTGCCAATCCAGCCGCGATTTGGTTTATGATTCGAATAGCAGAGCGGGGGTTTCCCGCCGCCCCTTTCACCACCACATTTTGGGTAAACTCATAGGCTTCCTCTGGAATGTTTGGGCATAGTTTTAATCCTTCTCTTGCGAAAACGGCCATTTCATCGGGAGTGATCGGGGCGATGTAGTAGCGCAATTGAATGAGCTTTTCGATATATTCGTTTATAGTAAAGTCTTCAATGCCATGCAGTTCATATCGTTTTCGGATAAAGCCATCCAAGGTTTTCTCGTTGAGAGCCAGGACAAAAATGGTGGAGGGGAGGTCAAGTACAAGTTTGATTTGCTCAAGTAGCGCCACAGCTTTTTCAGGATTGCAACGATCCATGTCATCAATCAGGATAAAAAGGGTCTTTTTCTCCTTTTGTATTGATTTTCTTAGCTTCTCTAAGTGACTGGAGAAAGAGGCATTTTCCTGGATTTTGTGCAACCTGCTTTTGGGAGTTAGTCAAATTAAGATGGATTTGGGTAAAATTATGGGTTTTTCCTTCTTGCAAATCTGGTTTTATCGGGCCTATAGGTCTTTTTTCGAAAGACCGTCGAAGCCAGGCGCCTCAGCGGACTTGCGAGTTTTTTGGTTTGGCTTCCTTTTTTTTTGGCTTTTGTAAGCCTGGGGCGCAAGCACTGTCTTTTTTTATGAGGCAAGTGAAGTTATTGAAAATGAAGTTCTTAGGTTAGGGGTTGTTCGGTTTTTCGACGACCTGTTAGGACTGGGCTTATTGCTTGCCTCTTGTTTCATTTCCCTTGCAGGCTGTGTAGCTTTACCGATGGTCCTTATCTTGACAGCGCCTCAGAATTCTTCAAAGTATGGAATGAGAATTCAAGCATGTCGATTTGCTTCACCTGATTTTTTGAGCCCTAATCCTTTCTTTTTACGTTATATATGTTTGGAGCTTGAAGGGGGCTTTGAGCATTTTTTTGAAAGCGAGGTATTGATGATTGTTCGACTTTTTTCGATGAGAAGCCGAAACGCGGCTTTGTTGTTAGCCCTGGTTTCAAGCTGTTTTTTTGGGTCTAATTCCGTTGCGGGGAATAGCATCCCTGAAAATGGCGTGAAAAAACCGCAGTCTAGCGTCATTCGGGGCAAAGCGGTTGAGACCCCTTGGGTCGCTGATGCTAAACATGGCGGCGTCGCCTATTTCCTTTACCAGTCTCCAGCGATGATTAAACGTTATAACATGCAGGAAGAAATCTGGTTGACGGATATCCCTCTAAGTGAAGCGCCGCGGGTTATTCACGTGGATGATAACGGAATCTACATTGGGTATAATCGAAGGGCGGTGGTTCTTCCCCTTCAGGGTGGGGAAGAGGTTCATCTCCGGAATACGATTAACAGCATTTCGTCCATTTTAACTGCCTGGAATCAGATCTATGTGATAAACGGCGGACAGGTTTTGAGTTTGAACCGCGAAGACGGGGCTTTAATTGCTACAACTGAATATTGGTACGCTTTACAGGGCGCAGCGCTCTCGGTGGAGGCAGGTAAAATCTTCACTGGGGATACGGGCGTTTCTCCTTCTGATATACACATGCTTGAAATTCATGAGGATGGTTCCTTTGGGGAATTTAGGGATAGCCCCTATCATGGTGAATTTAGGGATGTTAGTCAGGTGTATGTGTACCCAAACGGGGATCGGGTCGTGGGAAACAACGGGAATGTGCATCTCCCATCTGATCTTACCTATGTGAGTCACCTGGGCGGGCCATTTGATCATTTGGATTTTTACGGTGAAAGGCCTATTATCCAAAGAGATGGGGTTCTGTTTGCCTATTCCAACTCATTTCAGGAAACCGGTCGGTTCACGCCCGACCAGACCCCGCTTTCTTCGTTTGTGCATAACGACCACATTTTCATCTTCTTCGAAGGGGATGACGGGCTTCAAGCGGCCAAGGTTTCCATTGATTTGCTGAATCCTCAGGATCCGGGCGAACCGGTGAACCCCGATGGTCTTGACTATACGCCAGCCTCAGTCGTATTCGATGGTGAAGACACCACCTATCTATTGAGCCCGCAGTATTTAAGCATTTTTCGATGGTCCACTGCATCCAGGTCTTATTTGGAATCAGTGCCTCTGGTTTCCGGGCCTTCCACTTTGGCCCATGATGCTGCCGGCGGCTATCTCTATATTGGCTATAAAGACCGACAAATTAAACGAATCAACCTCAGCCAGACTCCCCTTGTGGAGCAATTCTTTATCAACACTCAGGAGGAGGTTTCGGGTCTTACGATGGCAGGCGACTTCCTCATTGCCTTCAGCCAAAACAGGCTGACCGTATACAATAGCGCAGGTTTTTCAACCGCCGAAATATACACAGGCAACATCTCAGATGGTGTTTGGGACGAAGGGACCAGGCGCATCTATGTGTTTTCCTACAGTAACCTTGAATGGTTCCAATTGTCTGAAGCCGGAGAAATCACGGATTCGGGATCGATGCCCTATCAAAACGGTGTTTCCACCTGGCCGCCTTTAGAGCCTTCTCCGGATTCTTCCAGCCTGCTTTTGGGTTCGGGCATTATTCTCAATGCCAGCGATCTGATGGTCAACAACACCTTGACCAACACCATTGAGGCTGGGCTTTGGTTATCTTCTGGTTTATATACCTTAAGGAACTGGGATTACGGAACTCAGCTTCAAAGTTGGAAGGACCCTAATTTCAATCAGGGTCCCACTCATCTCTTTCAGGGGTTGCCTCTGGAGTTGTTTTACTCAAACGGCCAATTGGTGGTGATCACCCAGACCGCCAAGGGTCCCGCCTTTTACGTGGGCGACGAGGACTATAACGGGTTTCCCGAGGCAGAGTATCCTGACATTCAAAAATTTATGGCTAGTGAAACCGTTATTGAGCAAGGCCAATCTGTAACGCTGTCATGGACCACAAGCGGTTCAGATTACGTTGAATTGGATGGTGAACCGGTGAGCGCAAGCGGGTCTCTGGTGGTTTCCCCAGCTTACGAGACTTATTATACTTTAACTGCTTATGGGTTGGGTGGACCTGTGTCTCAGGTAGTCCTAATCGAGATGGCGCCAGCGGTTATCTCCTATGGTTTGAAACCGCCAACATTCATCAGCCAGGCCCAATTCAGGTTCGATGAAGACAACAACCTGGTCGCCACATTGCCCCATCCAAATTCTGATGGCGCTCATCCTTCCAGTGGGGCCAATGAATTGGTCTATTCTGTCACGCTTCGTCAGAACTGTGAATATTATCAGACCTATTGGGCCTATACGGAGGGCGCCGAGGCGTGGCCGAAACGATTGGTTATTCCTGGAAACACGCTTCGCCAAGGAGACTTTCACATTGTAGTCGTCCGGCACTGGAACTTTGATTGGGATACCCGATTCAGGTCCGACGAGGTTGTGGTTAACGGACCAAAAATCACTGTAAATCAGGGTCCCTCCACTCAAACAGCAGATTATCATCGTTGGCTGCTTCACGCACCCAAATTAAGTGGTGGATTCAGCGGATTGGTGAAACTGGGAAGTCGCGAACTGGAAGAATCTTTAACCTGTTCTCTGGTGGGTTTTGACCAGGAAGGCAACTGGCTGCATACTCGCCAGATCACCCTTCAGCCAGGTGAAACGGTGTACCGGGATCTATATGGGGAATTGGGTTTATTCGGCGATTTTGAGGATCAAATCTCTCATATTGCCATATACGACCCATCTAATCTCATCGATGTTTCCCTGCGCTACACCTCTGTTGTTACCGGGTTTGGGACCTGGACCGAAGCGGTGGATTTTCGGGATGGCAAGCTGGTTGGCGACTCATTTGAAATGGAGGCTAGAACCGGAGAAGCCTATCAGGACGGCGTCGCCGTTTTGAATCTCACTTCGGGCAAAGCTACCAAGGTCTGGTTAGCCCAGCGGGATGCTGTGAGTGGTGAAATTCTCGCAGAGGTGGAACTGGGCACGTTGGAGCCTGGAGCCAAGATGCTAAGCGTGGCGTCCAATCTGTTCGAGTATGCGCCAGGCGCCAAATATTCGATTGAAACCCGACACCCATCCCATAGCATTCAAGTAATGGGATTGATTTTTGCAAATGGGGAATTCTTTGCCCCTGCGCCGGTTCGCAAGAAATAAGGAGATGGGAAAGCCCATCCGAGCATTCAACGGCCCGGATGGGTTCCTATTGAGATATAGGGTTCGGGTGTTATGTTTGATTATGGAGAGGTCGCGTTCCAAAGGAACGAAGGAGGTCTACATCTAATGGAGACGGTGTGAAGGATTTGACCCGACGTCTTTGGCGCGTTACCGCAGTTGGAGTCGGGCTTGCTAAAAGATTTCACGGGGACTATATTACATCAGGCGTCTTGGCGCCTTTGGTTTGTGAGGGAGGTTTCTTTGAATCGATTATTGTTCTTTTTTCTACTTGTTTCTTTGCCCATTGTTGGGGCAGATGACACGGTTAAGACCGTGACCAACGGTCAAACCCCCGCTCCTGGCGGGAAAAACCTGGTCTTAATCGAAGATCTTCGATTTGGAGCGGACGAAGAGGACGAGGAATTCCTCTGGGCTTTGGACACGACGGTTGTTGATGCAGATGATCGCGGGCATATCTTTGTTGGCGATCCTAAAGACAGTCGATTGTTGGAGTTTGACGCCAATGGCGCGTTTGTGAGACGGGTGATTGGTCAGGGTGAAGGACCTGGCGAGACTCGGGCCCTTGGTTCCTTCCAATTTCTCAAGGACGGCAGGCTGGTTGTGCTGGACGGGCGTCCCGGCATTCTTCCCAGGATTCATTACTTCGACAAAGATCTCAAGTTTGTTGAAGTGAAGAACCCCATTGGCTTTAGCAACATCCCCATTTCCGCTAATTTCTCGCCGCTAGGTGATCGCTTTGCAGCGACCTACATGTCGTTTAATATGGAAGCGAGCGCCATGGATACCATGACTGGTGTAATGGACACCAATTACAAGGTGCTCAAGAAATTCTCCACTCATTCACAAACTACGAACTTTCAACAGTTTGCCGATCCGGCAGTGTTGAATAAGTTCATTACCGAAATTCTCCAGAACGCGTTTGCGGGCGTTGGCGTGATGGCTTTCGATCAGCAGGGCATGCTCTATTCCGCGATTTCCTCGGATTACGAAATCACGAAATGGGATAAAGATCTGCAGAAGAAAACGATGATCATTAAACGGGACTACAAGCCTGTGCTCAATCCACCGGAAGATATTCGAGTGGTTACTGAAAGGCTCTCTGAACTCTTCCGGCAAGCCCCTGGTCTGGAGAGCGTTATTAACGATGCATTTGTGGAGAAGGTGATCGAAAAGGCCGATCTCCCTGTTGTTAAAAACCCGGTGAATGGTTTGATCTGCCTGCCAGACGGCCATCTCCTGGTTGTGCATGTGATTCATGATAAAACGCTGGTTCAGGTGGGCGATGTATTTTCGCCCGAGGGGAAGTTCCTGGGGCAAATTACCACAAAGGGGGCTTCGCTTATGACTTCCGCTGGCGCGCCTCGCATGGTCTTCAAAAAAGATTTCGCCTACACGGTTGAGACCGACATGGAAGAGAACAATCGGGTTGTTCGCTACAAATACGCCTTTAAATAGCTGAAGGGTTTTGGTTAAAAAGAGATAGGAGCAAGACGCTTGTGGTCTTGCCCCTATCTCGCGCCAAAGGAAATTAGCGGTTAATTATCGCGGGTTGGCTCAAAAGGCGGTTCTGAATCGTCAGGTGGAGATGGCGGTCCGAATGGGAACTCGATCTGGCCTCCCCAGGTGTATTCCCACAGAGGGTCGCCCAATGCGACGATGCCCTTTATGGCGCCCATGGTGTGATCCACTCTTCCACTTTGGGTTCCGAATACGAAGGTAAAGGGATCTTCGTAAGTGAACGAGGTGGCCCGGGTTCTCAAACCTGCCCATGAATTGGGGTTGGTGGTGTTCACGCCGTTTAGATTAAAGAAGTTATACTCATACGTGCCAATGTTTGACGAGTTGTCGTTGACAATGGCTTCGTATCCCGGCCAGTACCAGAAGGGATCGGTTTGGAGGATAGGCGCTACCTTGCGAATCATGTTAAAGCCCGAGGTGTTAACGATGGGAATGCCTGTTCCTGGCTCGCCCTTGTTTGTGCCATCCAGGGTTTCACCCCAGACTTTGTGATAGAACTGACCGCCCAGGTCGTTTCCAACGCGGGTTTCCTTCATGGTCCATCCAACGAGACCTGATTTACATGCGCTGATGCGCACCCAACCGTCGAAGGTGTTCATGTTTACGGGGTAATTGGGTGTGCTGGGCGAGCCCGGCGCAATCCGGTGCATGGCGCCAAATGGCATGGCCGCAATGGAGTCTGCGGCAATTTGAACGCCATTCCGATTATAGTAGCGGATGCTGACGGGGCCAATATCGCGGGTTGCCACGTTCATGATGCCCATGTAGCTGGTTATGGGCGGATTGCCCGAGTTTGGCATCTGGTAGTTGAATTCCGGGCTTACCAGTGAAATGGCGTGTTGGTTGGGCATCATTGTGGAGCCCATGCGGAAACGTTCGCAGATATTCAGGTAGAAGGCTCCGCCATCTCCAAAGATATCAATCATTAAGCCTTCGCCAAGAACGGGCACGTCGGATTTCACGATGACGCCAAAGTCGTCGTCAAAAAAGCCGGCGGCTGTGGCGTAGACATTAAACACCAGCGCGGCAATGGTGAGGTCTGTAAAAGATCCGTTGGGTGGAATGACGATGTTTTGGGGCGCTGGGGCTGCGCCCAAGCGGTCGAGATAGGTAATGGTCACATTGGCGGGTACATCGTTAGGGTTCTTTATGCAGAACATTGGGGTTACGCCATTTAAGAAGTCGTTGGCAAATCCGGTGGTGCTAGCAGTGTTGGTGGCGGGCAGAGGACCCCAGTACAGATTATTTTTTAATGTGTTTTCTTGGAATTGTTGAAAAGAAGTCATGCCGGGGTTGGACGCGTGATCCGGCTCGGAACAACCAGCCAATTCATAGGTGTGGTGAACGGTTCCGCCAACGAACGGCTCGGTTCCCGTGATGCGTGCTGAGCCATAACCGCCAAAGGGCGTGAGGATTGAGGCCAGCTCTACGTGGGTGGCTTCGGGTGCAATGGTAACCGTGCTCGTGGGAAAGAGCGGGGTTCCTGCTGGGGTATAATATTGGATGGTTACGGTGGTCGCTACAGACGGACTGGGATTGTTCACTATCATGACGCTGCGGAAGCTGTAAAATGCGTCTTGGGGCTCGTAGTAAAGGCAAGGCGCATACTTTTCTTTTGATGCATTACCCTGAAGATGGGTTGCCGCCGTGATCCAGTAATAATCTGGGAAAGTGGTGATGTCGTTATTGGGTCTGTCGGTTACTCCAGAAGGAATGGGTTGAGGTATGCCGACGCACAAGTCGGGTACGGGAACCGGGTTGATCTGTCCCCAGGCGGCCATGGAAAAGAAAAGAGCGCTTGTCAAAAGCACGACTGCCCTAAGGAAGGCGCCGTTGCATTTCATATATTGAATCATTATCGTCCTCCATTAAAAACTGAGGCGTCCCAAGCTTTTTCGATTGAAGCGCCTCTTACACACCAAAGCGACAAAAGGACGAAAAGGAGATAATTATTTTTGGCCGCCCAAAAGGAAGCTTTCCAAAACCTTTCTGAGTACTTGAGTTAAACGGGAATCTGGGTGATGAATTAAAGCAATGTCCAGGGCCTCGCAATAATTTTCGAAGGCCTGTTGGTCCATTCCCAGCTTTTCGTAGGCTTCGGCGAGGGTGCCCTGAGCTGTGAGAGTGGATTGGTGGTTGGGGCCGTGAATGGCCAGTCCCAATTCCAAGCGGTGCTCAAGAATCAGTGCGGCTCGCATATACTCTCCACTCTCAATGAGCTGATCTCCCAGGTTTTGCATCAGTATGAGGGCCATTTCATCTCGCTCGTTGCCAAATTGGCGAGCGTCGGCCAAGGCGCCCATGAGCAGGCCTTCTGCCTCATCATACCGTTTCCCATCCCGCCAGACTCTAGCCAGGTAGTTCACCGCTCTCAAGCTGTCCTGATGGTGGCCCCCGAGGATTTCCCTTCTTCTAATGACCACGTCCACCAGGGTGGATTCGGCCTCCTCCATGCGATTCAGGCGGAAAAGGCATCTGCTGAGCGTGTAAAGCGAGCTTACGGTCTCGGGGTGCATGGGTCCCAATATTGATTCTCGGAGGTCCGCCAGGGTTCTCAAAAGAGGCTCGGCGACGCCATATTGCCCTTTTCGCAGGAGGCAATTCGCCAGGCCATGCATGGTGGCCAGGGTTTCCGGGTGACTGGAGCCCAAAGAGGCTTTTTGAAGGTCCAGGGCTCGGCGATAGTGGGTTTCTGCTTCATCTACCTTTCCCAGGTTCATGCAGACGTTTGCGAGGCCCACCATGGTGATGAGACTGTCCTTGTCATTTGGCCCGAAGAGCCGGAGCTGGTGGTCAAGCGCATCTCGGAACAGAGACTCCGAAGACTCGTAATCTTTGAGCACCCGGTAGGTCATTGCGAGACCGGTTTCCGTTTGGAGGGTGTTTCGGTCATAGCGCCCCAATAGGATATCCTGGCTTGCAAGCACTTCTCTGAAATGTTGGGCGGCCTCTGTCGTTTTTCCGGCGCGTCTGAGGAGGCGAGCAAAAAGGTACCGCGCCCTTAAGGTCTCTGGATGGCTGGCGCCAAGAAGCTCCGTATTCAACTCCCAGGCCTTTTTCAGGTGGGGCTCGGCTTCGTCATAGAGTCCCAGGCCAAACCAGGTATTGCCTAAAGTGGTGTGGATCGCTGTGGTCAGCTTGGGGTTTTGGTTGGGTTCCTCCCGCAATCGCTGTTCCGCTTTTTCAAGCACGTCAACCACAAGGGCGGCTCTGCCGCTTTGACGGGGATTTGGCGCGCTGAGCACTTCTTGCAAGAAGGCAATGGTGGCCAGGGAGTCGTTGTTGGCCCGGGTTGCTTTTATGGAACTGGAAATGGACAAAAACAGACCCGCCAATAGGGCGCATATGGCTGCCGCGCCCATGGAAACCAGGATTTTGTTTCTTTGAACAAATCGCAGAAAAAGTCCCAGCGCTCCAACGCTCCGGGCGGAAACCGGGCGGTGATCCAAGTAGCAGCGAATATCTTCGGCAAGGGCGCCTGCGGAAGAATAGCGATGATCCTGTTCCTTGGCCATGGCTTTGAGCACGACCCGGTCCAAGTCCTCGCCAATGCGGCCAGGAAAAGACAAATCCGGCTTTTGGGCAACCAGCTTTTCCCGTCGTTTTCCGGGCCGAATGGGATCTTGAGTGCGCAATGTTTTCAGCGCCTCGTCCAATGGCAGCTTACGCAGGGCTTTCATATCGTAGGGATGATCGCCAGCGAGCAGTTCATAGAGGATCAGGCCCAGGCTGTAGATGTCGCCTCGCGTGTCGCTTAAATCCGGTCTGCCCTCCAATTGTTCCGGGCACATATAAGCGGGCGTGCCCGCCAGCCCCTGTTCGGTATTGAGGGTTTGCGTTCCCAGGGCGCCGTCCAGGCTTTTTGCCATGCCAAAATCGATAATTTTGACGATAGCCTGGCCCCCATCTTTTTGGACCATGATATTTGAGGGTTTCAGATCTCTGTGGATGACGCCTTTCTGGTGGGCGTGCTGGACCCCTGCGCAAACCTGAAGAAACAGCCTCAGTCGTTGGTTTATGGATAGATTGTTTTTGTGGCAGTATTGCGTAATAGACTCACCCCGAACCAGTTCCATAGCAAAAAAGGGGTTGCCTTCCGGCGTGGAGCCCGCCTCAAAAATATGGGCGATATTGTGATGGGTCATGAGGGCAAGGGCTTGGTATTCGGCTTCAAATCGGGCCAGAAAGTTTTTGGACACCTGGTGGCGAGGAATAATTTTCAGGGCCACGTCTCGGGCTGGCGCTGGCTGACGGGCAAGGTAGACAGAGCCCATGCCGCCTTGTCCCAATTTATCTAAAATGCGATAGGAGCCAACGGTTTCCGGCATGAGGTCGTCATCCAGGCCGGGCAGGAAGGGGAGTGGGCTGTTGGATCTGCTGCTGGAATCCAGAAAGGGGTTGGCTGTGAGGGTTCTATCAAAATTCTGGCTGGAATCCTCAGCTTGATTGTCCAGCATATTGTCGAAAGCGCCAAAATCTTGGAGAAGAGAGCGGACTTCTCCAGCGATTTCCTGGTCCTCGATCCCTTCCAAGAACCCAGCTCTATCCGAAGCATCTCTTTCCAAAGCCTGCATAAAAAGGGCTTCTACTTGTAAAACTCGCTCTTCCGGCTGGGGTGACTCGGGCCGTTCCATATAGGCCTCCATAACGCAATGCTACTATTCTACTTGCCCCGGTATTTAACATGCAAATAAACAATGGGGGCGACTACCGGGACTTGCCCGATTATCACCCCCAAGTCACGCTCCGGAGCCTGCGCTTGAGATGTATCTATGAATTTAATGGTTCCTGGAGGTGCTGCCGCTCTTGACGCTCAGAGCTGCCCGGCATTAATACCGGTGGGTGCGGCGTGTGGTCCTGATGGTGATAACCGTCTGCTGGACGCCTTCAGGATCGCGTAACTCTTCGTCTCCGGACTCATCGATAATGAAGGTTTCGGGATTATTCAGCTCGGGAGTTCCCTCGGGATCGCGAAGCTCTTCGTCTCCGGATTCGTCGATCAGGGTTTGAATGTCGATGGGAAGTTGGATGATGATGGATGGCGCGTTTTCGGGATAGAGGTCTTCCTCGCCTTCGAATTCATCATAGTAGAGTTCGGTGTCATCATACTCTGTGTAACCCTCTGGATCGCGGAGTTCTTCATCTCCCGACTCATCGATGAGCTTCCGAATAACAGGGATCTGAATGACAACCATTGGCGTTCCTTCGGGATCGCGAAGTTCTTCATCTCCCGACTCGTCTATGATTTGCTGAATTTTGATGGGCGTTTGGATTACGAGAGGCGTGCCTTCTGGGTCTCTCAACTCTTCATCGCCAGATTCGTCGATGATGGTTTGTATCTTGATGATAGGAAGTCGAATCACTTGCGCGGTCCGTCCTTCGGGGTCGCGAAGTTCTTCGTCGCCAGACTCGTCGATGATCAATTGAATGGTGATGTTTTGATTGATGGATTGACCGTATACGGCGCGATCAGTTGCGCGAATTTCAAAGTTCATGATGAAAGTTATTGCAATTATGGCTGCTAATTTATAGTACTTCATTTTAAATCTCCCATGTATTAGTGTGAGTTAGCCGCACCATGGCCCTGTGAAGGCAAAACTTCTCGATCTGGTGTTCCTTTTGGAACGGATTGAGCCTTGGTTTCTGGCCCGGGGAAAGTCGATGGTGGTTTCCGGCAAATGCCAGAATCCGTTCGTTTTCTCCCTGTCGCCTCTCATCCCCTGCGACAAAAAGGAATGCGATCATTTTTCGGATACCGATCAATAAAAAATGATCTTTTTAAATCATTTCTTGTAAAACCCTGGGATATTGATGATTAAAAAATGAAACTTTTTTGGGCGTTCAGGTTTGCCCTGGTATTTTGCAGAAAGGCGCGGTCATGCGACAGGGAATTTGCAGGATCCTTTCACCCGGTGTTAGGACATCAGGTAAAATAAGAGTGGCGCTGATGAAGTTGGGATGGGGAGGCCAATTTTGGATCGTGATCGAATAAATCATCTCATTGATGTGTGGCGGAGCGGGGACGAGTCTGCGTATAACGAGTTGTTTTCTCTTTTATATGAGGACCTTCAGACAATCGCCCATCGTTTGTTTAATCGGGAGCGGGACAATCATACCCTGCAAACCGACGATCTGGTGAATAAGCTCTATCTCAAGTTATTGGGTTCAAAACAAGTTCCCTGGCTAAATTACAGTCATTTTCTGAATTCTGTGGCCCGCACCATGCGTCAAATTCTAATTGATCACGCCCGGGTCTGGCAGCGCAGAGCGGATGGTCCTGGCCGAGTTACTATTCAGGATTGGGATCAGGACGGTCGTGAGCCAGCCAATGAGGCTTTGCTCAACGAGGTTCTAGCAGTTGGCCAGGCGGTGGAGCAGATGGAAAAGGTCGATGAGGAGATGGCTCGCATTGCTGATCTTAAGTTAACTCTTGGCCTCACTCATGAAGAGATTTCTGAGCGCCTGGGTTTGCCCATCAACAAGGTGAAGCGCGAGTGGGTGCTCGCTCGGAAGTTCCTCGTGCGAACCATGGGCGGAACTGAATCTTGAGAATCGCAGATCGCATGCAATCCACTTACACAATCCATCTTGCAGAACCCAGTTAATTCTATATGTTACTGTTTTTCTAGTGCTTTCCCGGTTTTGCGCCAGTTTTTCCTTGTGTTGCGCCTCTTTTGCCGAGCTTGCTTCCAGTTTTTCCTCGTGTTGGGCAGGTATTGCCACGGTTGATTTCAGTTTTTCCTCGTGTTGGTCAAGTATTGCCACGGTTGATTTCAGTTTTGCCCCGTGTTGGGTAAGTATTGCCACGGTTGATTTCAGTTTTTCCTCGTGTTGGTCAAGTATTTCCTCGACTGTTTTCAGTTTTGCCCTGTGTTGGTCAAGTTTTTCCAAGGTTGTTTTCAGTTTTGCCTTGTCTTGGGGCATATTTCCAAGATTGTTGTAAGTTTTGCCTCGGGCTGTGCAAGTATTTCCACGGTTGTTCCAAGTGTTGCCTCGTGTTGGGCAAGGCCTTCCAAGCAAAGGGGACATTGGTTTTTTGGTAGTCTCTTTTGGACCATAATCTGATCCATGTCGAGAATGTTGAATGGGCTT
>JBNKOV010000068.1:0-13521 GCA_050294955.1 Holophagae bacterium | reverse complement strand
GCTGAGGCCATGCTGGCTGACTTGCTCCAACGCGAATTGGCACTTGAGGCAGGCCAGACTGCGGCGATGGAGCAGGCCTCCCAGGTTGGTGTTGAACATGGCCACGCCCATGCTGCCCGGGGCCAGGCTTGCCTGGATTTCAACGGCTTTCACCAGAAGACTTCGGGCCTCTTCGTAATTGCCCCGCAACTCGGTGACAAGGCCAAGGCTGTTGTAGGTGTGGCCAATTTCAAGACAACCCGGAGCCAGCTTTTCTCTTATTTCTAGGGATTTGCGCAGGTGCAGCTCCGCCAGTTCCTGTTTTTCCAAATCGGTGTAGACCGCGCCAATTCGGTACTGCACGCTCGCTTCAAGCAGGCTGTTTTTCCATTTGCCGTCACAGCGGGAAAGGGCCTCTTTAAACCAGGCGTGGGCCTGATCATACATGCCATGATTGAGGTACATCAGCCCCATGTCTTGAAGGATGAGGATTTGGATTTCATCATGGCCTTCCGAGAGGGCAAGCGCCTTTTCGAAGGCGGCTTCAGCATGGCCCCATCCCAGGCTGCGGCTTAATCGATCGGCGAGATGGGTGTACACCCAGGCGGCGTTGAGTCCTTTGCATTTCTGGGCCAGCTCTTCCCAGACGGCGGCGGCTTCTTCAGGCTTTTTTTCACGAAACTGCTGCGCGCCCCGATCATAAAGGGCCTCCAGTTCCTGGGGAAAAACAGCCCGGACCTTCATGCGCCACAACCCCATAGGCACTTTAAAATGAAGGGGTTTCCCGTCTCTTTCAACGGAAAGGCCTATCTCGCCTTTGGGCGCAGTGTTGGTCATGAGCAGGTTCCAGTCGAAGGGCGATGGGAAGGAACCCTGCTCCTGGGTCTCCGCTCCATCCCCCTTCAATTCCCAATGGGTAATCACATCGCCCGTCACAATCCCGGCCCTGGCAGGCCCGGAATCGCCTCGGATCCAGGTCACCTTCACAGCTTCGGCGGCGGAAGCGTCGGTCAACATTAAGACAAGAATCAACCCTTGGGAGATCAGGTTCATGGAGGCGCTCCTACAAAATTAAGGAAGTGGAAGGATGGGTCAAAACTTAACGGGCCAGTTATCCCTGAATCGTTGGACGGTGGGACTGTTGACGCCAAGATGTTGCTCTGCGACTTTGATCAACGTTAGAAACTCTGCATCGCCCTGGGCCTGACCTCTGATCTGCGCCCGGTTTTCGGCGAGCGTGAACCAGGTCAAAAGCGTGGAAGGGTGCCCTTCTCCAAAGATCAGCTTTCTACCTTCAAGGGTTTCGCTCAAAACCTGCTCCGCTTCCTCGTACCGCTCGCACATCATCAGAAAATGACCCAGATTATGGGCCGCCCGCAAAACGTCGGGATGGTTTTCCAATTCTTCCCTTGCAGGCCCCAAAACCGGGAGAAGCAGGGCCACGGCTGTGGCCGGACGCCCCTGGTCGCCTATGGCGGCAGCCAGATTGGTAAGCGTCTGCAAAGTATCGGGATGAAGAGGACCGAGCACATCTTTCCGGAGAGCAAGCACACTTTGATACAATTTCTCCGCTTCCGCCAATTTATTTTGACGTTGAGCAATCCAAGCCAGGTTGTGCATAGCGCTTAAAGTACTGGGGTGGTTGGGGGTTAGATAGCGCTTCTTGAGCTGGTAAACCTCTTGATAAATGACTTCCGCTTCATCGTATTTTCGGGCGGCGCCCAAACAGCCAGCGTAGTTATTCAAGGTGGCGATCATGGTCTGGTCATCGGGCTTCAACATCTCTCTTTGAATTGCCAGAACCCGGGTGAAGAGGCTTAAAGCTTCCTCTAGACGACCCTGTTTTCGCAGGGTATAGGCCAGGCCGCTGCCGGAGATCAAGGTAATGGGATCGGCCATGCCGAATTCTTCCTTGCTGACCTCAAACGACTCTCTGAGCATCTTTTCCGCATCGTTCAACTGACCCATTTCTGTGAGAGTAAAAGCCAGTTTGTTGGTGCATTCCAGGGTTTTCCGATCACGATCACCGTAAATATCCTGATAGAGCGCGCGGGCCTGCCTGAATTGGCGAATGGCATTTTCATGAACGCCCATGCTCCAAAGGGATTCGCCCAACAAGAAGCGGGTTGCTGCTTCCAGCTCGGGCCTGTCGTGGTAGTAATGGCTCACCTGCTGCTCCGCTCTCTCCAAAAGGGCAAGACCCGTTTCATTCCGCTCCTGGTTGATGGGCTGAACTCCCTTGAAGATTTCGGTGGTGAATTCCTGAACAATCTGTAGTTCCTGCAAGGCCTGATTGGCTTCTTGAGCCCGAGCCACGGCCAATCTTTCCGCTTGACTTGCTCGAAACCAGGCCTGGCTGAGTAGGATGAAAGCCGTGACAAAGAGCCCCAGGAAAAGGGCAATGCCCCGGTGTTTGCTGATGGCTTTGCGAATAAAGTAGAATTGGGAGGGGCTGCCCGCCCGGACGGCCTCGCCTTTGAGGTATCGGGTGAGGTCTTCGTGAAAATCCTCGCAGGACTGATAGCGATGATGGTTCATCTTGGCGATGGCCTTCATGACGATCCATTCCAACTCGCCGGAAACGGCCTGACGCAGCCCGGACGGCGTGGTCCCGCGCATGGCCGCCTTTTCTTCGAAATCGTGTTCCGCGATGCGTTTGGCAGGCGTAAGGGGGTCCTTTTCGTCGATGACCCGGCACACGCCCATCAGAGATGGGGCCTCGCATATCTCGCGGTCTAATGGCGTTACGCCAATCATGAGTTCGTATAACAAAACGCCTAACGAGTAGATGTCTGTTCGGATGTCGTAGGTCTGCTCCTTGCGGCCTGCGGCCTGTTCCGGACTCATATAAGCGGGCGTACCCATGACAGCGCCCAACACGGTGGCGTCGCTCTGGTCTGGGTTGTCCACCCATTTCGCGATGCCAAAATCCAGTATTTTGGGAACGGCCTTTCCTCCCCGCCGCACCACGATAATGTTCCCCGGCTTGCGGCTTGATGTCCCGGTGGATGACTTATGGGCTTCGGCCAGGCCTACACAGACCTGACAGAACAGATCGATTCTCCTATAAATGTTTAGCTGGTGTTTATCGCAATATTCCGTGATGGGCTCGCCATCCAGATACTCCATAACCAGATAGGGACGGCCGCTTTCAGTGAAATCGGAGTCCAAAACCAAGGCCACATTGGGGTGGTTGAGCATGAAGAGCATGTCTCGTTCGGCCAGGAACCGGCGCTCCGATTCCTTGTCATTCATGCGCTGCTTCAAGACCTTAAGGGCCACCGTCCTTCCGGTGGCGTCGCTCTTACAGGCCTTATAAACAGACCCGCTCATGCCCTGCCCAATCTCTTCAATCACTTTGTAGTTCCCAATTTTTTGGGGAATCTGGTCCGCGACCTTGCCCTCGCGGAACTCCTGGGAAACCACTTTTAAATGCTTCAATTTGCCCTTGTCGGGATTGCTATGCTCCCATAGCTCGCTCACCTCTCGCACCACCGTGGATTTGTGTTGGTAGGGCGCCAGAAGGGCGCGGCGCTCTTCGTCGTCGAGTTCCAATCCCTCTTCAAAAAGATCCTGGATCAGGTCCCAATCCTTCAAGAGGCCCCCTTGATGTAGCGCTCCAACCAGGCCGAAGCAAAAGACAGATCCCGTTTAAAGGTAGCGAGAGAGACTTCCAGGACATCCGCAGCCTCCTGCTGGGACAGACCCAGGATGTAGGACAGCTCAATGGCTCTTACCTTTCGCTCGTCTATCTTCTCCAACGCCTCCAAGGCCTCGTTCAAGACAGTGAGGTTCTCCCGAGAAAAACCTTCCAGAGAATCCAGGTTGTCTGGAACCAACACCACGGCGTCGCCCCCGCGCTTTTGGGCGTATCGGGCTTCTGCAAATCGGATGATGAGGTGACGCATGACCGTGGCCGCAATGGCGAAAAAATGATTGCGGTTCTTCCAGTTCCGGTTCTGCTCAACCACCAGTTCGAGATAGGCTTCATTCACCAACATGGTGCAGGACAACAGGATATCGCTTTTGCCCTTACTGAGATAAAAGCGAGCCCGCTGGTAGAGATCATCGTAAACAAGCTCAATCAGCTTCTCAAAAGAAGGATCGTCTCCAGCATTCCAGTTGTGGAGCAATTGGGTTATCTGGGCCTTGTCCATCTCTGCCATAACAATCTCCATTTATCGGGATGACGAGTAACTTTCCCATTGACAATCAGTATTAATTAACGTGTTAAGTAGGTCGAATGGTTTAAAAAATTTTGCTCAAAACCCGGCAACTGGGCCTCAATCGCCATTGAAAGCTTGAGGCCAACTCTATTCTCTCCAAAAAGATCGCAATTGGCAAGGCTTGCACTAAACCCATCGGATGGAATAAACGTTCATCTCCCGTGCAGAGCGGTATAAAGAGCGCCGCGCCTGCTCCCTGGATGAATGATAGATTACCATGGGTAGAGAGGTTGGGATGAAGAAGACTATCGTGCTTTTGATCTTGGGTTTAACCATGTTGGGCTGTAAAACGGTTTCTATTCACGTGAGCGGCGAGGGAGAGGATGTCCATTTCTACGCCCCTTTTTCCATGATTAAAACCGCCCTATCCTTTTCCGATGACGAGGTGCTGGAATTGGACGACCTCGCCGGAGTGGACCAGGAGATCGACCTTCGCGCTCTCGCCAGGGCCTTGCGAGAAGACGGCGACAAAATGATGATCCACATTGAAGAAGGCGATCAGGTGATTCACGGCGAAATGAAGGGCGACGTGTTTCATATCGCCATAGACGATCCCGAGGAGGAATCCAAGGTTCAGCTCAACCTGCCTATGGATCTTGTAGCCCGCATTGCCGACAGCAGGGACGGCGAGGCCCTGAGAACCAGTGATTTCTTGAAATCGCTCCGTCATTACTCCGGGGTGTTGATTCAAGTTGACAGTCCCTACGAAAAAGTTAAAATCGCCCTGCGATAGCATCCTAAAATGGCGGATCAGGCAGTGGAAGCTGGTTCCGTCATTATTTTTTTTCTGGCTTAGAGTGTTTTATGACAGCACTTTAGACGCCATCCCAGAAATAATTCTAAAAAAATGTGATTTTCCATGAGCCTTTCCACGGGTCTTTCGCGCTTACAGAGCGGCAACACCATTGGAGAATGGACGGTACGCCAACAACACATACGCACATCCAGCAGGGCGGTCGGTTGGCCCCGATTAGCCCTGGAATGGATCTTTTTTGCGAATGCCGCGACCCGCCTCTCCAAGCATGAACCGAATTTGAACGATGCTTTCCCCGGCTTCTATGGCTCCTATTTCTTTAGGACTGCATGAACGTTGAGGCCTGAAACCGTGTTATGATGTGTCTCTTCACCGGGGTGAAAGGGTTTTCGTTTTTCTACGTAAAATTTTGAAACCTTTCCGCCTTTCTCCGCGTCTCCATTGCGGCGAGAAGAACCCCTGAAAGGAGCGGTCATGGTTAAAGGCAGTTTAATTTTTTTAGCGGCATCGATGGTTTTGGTCCTGTTTCCTGTTATGATGACTCCAAGGAATGCGCCATCTGGAAAAAGGGGGGCTCCCATGATCCAAGCGGAGGGGTCTGAGACCGACAATATTCAACTCGCATTGTCCGACGCCTCTGGTTCCAACGGGGCTGTAGAGCTGCCCGGAGCCGCTGAAGTTGAAGACCTTTCTCTGGATGAAACCCAAGCCCTGCTGGACCGCCTTCCTCCCATGGAAGCCAGGGGAGAACAGGTGGATTTCTCCATGAGAAAAAGCAGTCTGCCCGCGCCGAGGCCCGGCAAGGTAGTGGCTGAGAGCTTTCCGCCCGCCACGGATCGAGACGCTCCAGATCCTGGTGAAAGCGGTCCCTTGGAAATATTGAGAATGGCGCCTGAAGGGGACGTGGCCCTGGCCGCAAATGTGAGCATTTCCTTCTCTCAACCCATGGTGGCGCTTACCTCTCATGACGATCTGGCCCGTGAAGCGCTTCCGGTTAAGCTGGAGCCCCAGCCCGAGGGCGGGAAATGGCGTTGGCTGGGAACGAAGATCCTGGTCTTTGACGGTCCCCAGAGATTGCCCATGGCGACCCGTTACCAAATAACGGTTCCAGCGGGAACCACGTCCAAAACCGGCGGGGTTCTGGCCGAAACGGTGACCGCTGTTTTTTCCACGCCGCCGCCCAAGGTGGTTTCAAAATATCCTGAAAGCAATGCGCCCCAAGCTGCGGACGCGCTTATGTTCCTGGCCTTTGATCAGGACATCGACCCGGCGACAGTGGTGAGCCACGTGCAAATCAAAGCCAATGGCCAGGTCTGGAAGGCGCGAGCCGCCACAGCCGAAGAGATGGAAGGGGATCGTTGGATCGCGCAATTGACCAAAAACCACAGCGCCAAACGTTCGGTGGCTTTCCGAGCGGTTGAACCCCTGCCCCTTGCTGCTAAAATATCGGTTGAGCTGCCTGCGGGTATGCCCTCCCTGGAAGGGCCTTTAACCACCACAGAGGCCTATCAGTTCGGTTTTAAGACCTACAGCGCCCTGAAGGTGACCGAACACCGATGCGGCTGGCAGAATAATTGTGGTCCCCACACGCCCTGGGAAATAACGTTTAACAACAATCTGGACGCCGAAGCATTTGAGGATCAATGGTATCAAGTAGAGCCCGCCGTTGCCGGGCTCAAGGGCTCTGTCTACGGCAACCGGCTTGTTATTAACGGAGTTAAATCTGGGCAGACCAGTTATAAGGTAACCTTGAGCGCAAACATTACCGACCAGTTCGGTCAAACGCTGGGCAAGCCTGTGGAGCTGGTTTTCAAGGTTGGCGACGCCGAGCCCGAGCTGTTCTCACCCGGTCGTGAGTTCCAGGTTTTGGACCCCACGGGCAAACCGGAACTCACCGTTTACAGCACCAATTACAAAGAGCTGAAGCTGCAATTGTACATTGTTGGCCCTGAGGATTGGATGGACTATCAGCGCTTCATGCAGGAACGCTGGAACAGGAGCCCTGTAAAACCGCCCGGCGAGTTGGCCGTGGACACGGTTTTGAAACTGGCAGACAAGCCCAACAGCATGGTGGAAACACTTGTGGATCTGCGCCCTGCCCTCCACGACGGCAAGGGCCAGGTGTTTGTTAGGATCTCCACCTTGGGAAAAGCGCCCCCCAATCGACGTCCCCCGGAAATCGCCCGCTGGATTCAGGTCACCGACCTGGCGATCGATGCGTTTTTCGACGACCAGATACTCAATATATGGACCGGATCTCTGGAAAACGGCAAGCCCGTTGGGGATGTCTCCCTTAAGCTGTACGATGTGGAGACCGGCGCCAAATTAGTGAACAACATTCGGGTTAACTCCGAGGGACTGTCCACCCTGGATTTGCCCGAAGACAATGAAAACGCCAAGCTTCTGGTGGCGGAACGGGACGGAGATTTGTGCATCCTTCCCGAGCGAACAGGCTTCTGGCGCGGTTCCAGCTCGTGGAAGAAAAGGGACAGACCGGATAGGCTGCTCTGGCATATTTTCAATGATCGCGGCATGTACAAGCCGGGCGAAACGGTTCGGTTCAAGGGGTGGAATCGATTGATTAAAGGCGCCTCGGGCGCCCTGACGGCCCACGAGGGCGACGTGGTGGAATGGCAGGTGAGCGATTCCCGAAACAATGAGTTTGCGAAGGGAAAGGCCGAAGTATCAGAGACTGGCGGGTTCAATTTCTCCCTGGAAATCCCCGACAATGTGAATCTGGGCCAGGCCGTGGTGCGGGTTTCAACGGCGTCGAATCCCAAAAGCATCGCCACCGCGCTTTTCAAGATTCAAGAATTCCGACGCCCGGAATTTGAGGTGAATGTAAGCGTGCCGCCCGGCCCCTATTATGCCGGAGACTGGGCCGTCGCAGAAGTGAAAGCGTCCTATTACGCCGGCGGCGGCCTTGCGGGAGCTGATGCTGCCTGGGAGGTTCGATCTGAAACCACCAACTACGCCCCGCCGGGCCTCGACCAGTTCGCCTTTGGCCACTGGCTTCCCTGGTGGCGCGACCTGTGGGAGCCCAATAATGTAACCGTGGATCGCTTTAAAGGGGCGACCGATGGCGAAGGGGCTCACCAGTTGCGGATCGATTTTCAAAACCCCAATCCGGCTACTTCTCGGCGGTTGAGCGCCTCCTGCTCTGTGCGAGACTTGAACAATCAACAATGGTCCGCCTCAGCGTCCTTCCTGGCCCATGCGGCCCATCACTTTGTTGGATTGCGGTCCGAGCGTTATTTTGTGAACAAAGGCCAGCCCTTTATCATGGAGGCCGTTGCGGCGGATGTGGACGGCAACCTGATTCCAGACGCTGTGATCAACATCATGGTTGTCCGCCGGGAATTTGTCTTCCGCAAGGGCCAGTGGCGGCAAGAGGAAACCGATCCCCAAGAGTTTGAGCTGACCAGCGGCAAGAAGCCGATCCAATTCCGGTTTAAGACCGAGAAGGGCGGCTCCTATCGAATTACGGCCCAAATCCGCGATGCGGAAGGCAGAGTGAACGAAACCATTGTAGACCGTTGGGTGTCTGGCGGGGAAACGAAACCGGCTCGCAGAGTTGAACTTGAAGAAGTGATGCTCATTCCAGATCGCAAGGAGCATCAACCCGGAGACACCGCCGAGATTCTTGTGATGGCGCCCTTTGAGAACGCCGAGGGTCTGGTCACCCTGTTTGGCGTTGGCATTGAAGAAACCCGACGCTTCACCATCAAGGGCGATAGCCACACCTTGAAGATCCCCATTACCGACAGTCACATGCCAAACGTGACGGTGCAGGTTGACTTAACCGGGGCAGCGCCCAGGATGAACGATTTGGGGGAAATAGACCCCGGTCTTCCCCCACGGCCCGCCCATGCGACTGGGAGATTGGATCTCTCGGTTCCGGCGCGCAAACGCGCCCTTGCCATCGACTTGAAACCCGAACGCGACGCGTTGGAGCCCGGCGGTTCCACCTGGTTGGACGTAGAGGTGACCGATTCGAAGGGCAAGCCGGTTAAGGGCGCGGAACTGGTTGTTTTTGCAGTGGATGAAGCTATTCTCGCCTTGTCTTCTTACGACCTTGCGAATCCCCTGGACACCTTTTATCCCAAAAGACCCGGAGCGCCTGGGGACCATCGTCTGAGAACATATGTGTATCTCGCCGACCCGGAAACCCTGCGAGAGGACGGCTCTGCATCCTATAACGACGGGCTAATGGACGCGGTTTTGGAGATAGCCGAAGCTCCAGCGCCAGCCATGTTGAACAGAAACGCCAAAGCCTCCCCCCAAGGCGCGCCACCTGCACAGCCTATTGCCGTTCGCAGCAATTTCAATCCTCTGGCAGCCTGGTTTCCCAGTGAGGCGACAAACGGCCAGGGAAAACTTCGGCTTAAAATAGATCTACCCGACAACCTCACCCGTTACAGACTCATGGCGGTAGGGGTTCACGGTGTGGATCAGTTCGGCAAAGGGGAAGCTTCGCTTACGGCTCGACTGCCCATCATGGTTCGCCCCTCCCCTCCCCGCTTCCTCAATTTTGGCGATCAGTTCTCTATCCCGGTTCTAGTGCAAAACCAGACAGATAAACCCTTGGAAGTCCGTCTTGCCGCCCGTGTTGAGAACGCAATTATGGACGGTGATGCGGGATTTAAAACAGTGGTTCCCGCCCATGATCGGGTGAATGTTTATTTTCCCGGCAAGACGGATCGGCCCGGCTCTGCTGTTTTCGAATTTGCTGCTGTTACCGATTCATTCGCCGACGCCGCCTCCCTGACCATTCCAGTCTACACGCCCGCAACCAGTGAGGCCTTTGCGGTTTACGGTGAATTGGACGAGGGGGCGATGGTCCAAAAAGTAGCCATGCCCCGGGATGTCTTCTCACAATTTGGCGGCTTGGAAATCACCACTTCGTCTACGGCGCTCCAGGCTCTTTCCGATGCGGTGCTCTATCTCTCGGAGTATCCCTTTGCCTGCACGGAACAAAGGGCTTCGCGCATTCTTGCTATTGCGGCTCTTCGCGATATTCTGGATGCTTTTGGCGCCGGAGTAGATCCAAAGGCCATGACCCGCGCCGTTGAAGAGGACATTAAGGCTTTGGAGCAAATTCAGAACAGCGACGGGGGCTGGGGTTTTTGGCGTCGTGGGGAACGGTCTTGGCCGTATCTCAGCGTGCATGCCGCAAACGCACTCGCTCGCGCCAGGACCGAAGGGTTTATGGTTTCCAATCAAACCCTGACCCGAGCGAAGAGCTATCTTACTCAGATAGATAGACATCTGGATAAAGACTGGACGGTATACTCCAAATACGCCGTGAAGGCCTATGCATTGCGGGCGCGGGAGGCCATGGGCGATAAAGACCCCAAAGCCGCTTTGAATCTGTTCAGGGGAACGCCTGTGGATCAAGCGCCCATGGAGGGTTTGGGTTGGCTGCTGCCGCTTCTGCCCGAGTCTGAAAAGGCAGAGGTTATTCGCCACTTCCAGAATAGGGTGGCTGAAACGTCCGCCGCCGCAACCTTCACAACCCGTTACCAGGACCAGGCCTGGCTGATGCTGCATTCCAGTCGCAGGGGCGACGGCATTATTTTGGACAGCCTCATTCAAACCCAGCCCAAAAGCGATCTCATCCCCAAGGTGGTGCGCGGGCTCCTGGCCGGTCGCCAGAAAGGGCGCTGGATGAACACTCAGGAAAACGTGTTCATTTTGTTGGCCATGGAGCGTTATTTCAAGACCTACGAGTCGGTGACCCCATCCTTCACAGCCAGAGCATGGCTGGGCGAGCAATTCGCTGGGGAACAGGCGTTTAAGGGCCGTTCTACGGATTACCATCAGTTGGATATCCCCATGTCCTGGCTGGCGGAACAGAACGCCGAATCGGATCTCATTTTGGATAAAGAGGGCGAGGGTCGCCTGTACTACCGATTGGGCATGCGGTACGCTCCCAAAAATCTCGATCTGAAACCGACCTCTCACGGCTTCTTTGTGGAGCGAGTTTATGAGGCCGTGGATAATCCTGAAGATGTAACCCGTTTGGAAGACGGGACCTGGGTAGTGAAGGAAGGCGCCACAGTGAGGGTTAAAATTACCATGGCCGTCCCATCTGCGCGACACCACGTCGCCCTGGTGGACCCACTGCCCGCAGGTCTGGAAGCCGTAAACACGGAGCTGGATGTCACGCCCATTCAACCCACCCAACCCGGACCGGTAAAACGGTACCTGCCCTATTGGCGCCCGACCTGGTACGTCCACCAAAACCTGCGGGACGAAAGGGCGGAAGCCTTTTCCTATCGGGTCTGGCCGGGCGTCTTCGAATACACATATCTGGCCAGGGCCACTACCCCGGGCCGATTCATTGCGCCACCATCCAAAGCGGAGGAAATGTATCACCCCGAAACCTTTGGCCGAAGCGCATCCGACTGGGTTCAGGTCCGTTAAGACCAAAATCACATATTTACACACACCAGACATTTCAAGTATTTCCTCGACTTGTTCAAGTATTTCCTCGACTTGATCAAGTATTTCCTCGACTTGATCAAGTATTTCCTCGACTTGGTCAAGTATTTCCTCGACTTGATCAAGTATTTCCTCGACTTGAGCATGTTTTTCGCCGATCTGTGTGAAGTTTTCCTTGGGCTGTGCGCCTTTTTCCCCGGCCTGAGCATGTTCTGCGCTGAGTTGCGCAGTTTTGCCCCGGCATAAATCTGTTTTTCCATGAGTTGTGCAGGTTTTTCCATGACTTGAGCAGGTGTAGCCCTTGCTTGTTCAAGTTTTTCCTTCAGTTGCTCAAGCTGCTCGCCAACTCAATTGTGCAGATCCTCCTTGAGGGGAATGGCGCCATTGACGCCATCAATCCCAATATTCAATTTGGCTCCAATGTCCTTGTTTCGTGATCGTTTCGGCGCGCTTCAAGAGATGGTTCCCATGGGCCGAAATGTGCCGGAAACCGGTTGGGCAAACCCGGTTTAGATTTTTTTTCAACAAATTTTGTCGCAAACCAGCTCCTCCTGCCTTTGTTCGATAACAGGCGAGGCAAACAGTCTCGCTCAAATCACCTGGCTCACTACGGTGCAACTTCACTGAAATGAGCGGGTTCCAACATGTTATCGAGTAAATCGCTCGCCAACCCACGCCTCTTCTGGCGTGAAGACAGCAGGAGTGTATAATGTCTCTTCGTCAACAGATATTGAGTGGTTTCCCAACGCATAAGCGGTTCTTTTTCATACTTTTAGCCTTAACCGCAGTTTCATTTCTCTATGCGGGGAAACCTCCAATTCACGGCGTCTCTGTTGAGAAATGCCACGTTCAAAATTTTTCAGCCGGCTCATGGACTACGGTTTTTAAAACGGGCATCAACGGAAGCGCGCCTTTTGTCTTGACCGACTCAGTTGGAAGCCTTTACGTGGCAGGCACTTTGGATCGTTTTGTGGAAATTGGCCATGAATTCCGCAGCCTGGACGAAGGCCCGGTTTTCTTTCTGGCCCTGATGGACGCTGAAGGCGGCACGGTCCGACTGAAGGTTGTGAAGGCCGAAGCGGGTGAACGGATCAGCGACTTTCGTCTTGAGCAGGGCGAGCTGGTGCTGGTTTTCACCTCCGATGAGCGTAACCATGCTGAACGCAGCCGCATTCTTCGCCTGCAAGCAGCGGATGGTCGGCTTTGGGACGAATACTACGCCCCAGACCTGAACGCGAATCGGTTTAATATTTCAACGATTGTGGAAGACAGCAACCCCCCCGACATTCCACCTCCAGGCGGCAATTAATAGGGCGGCCCCGGCTTTAAAACCGGGGCTGTCAATCCAATGAACTAGGTCATCAATGGCAGTCTTTCTAACTGCCTTTAATACGTTTACAATTATCATCAGAGTTTTTCTTGTCAGATATGAAGATCTGAGATTATGATTGAGACGTTGCTCGTCCCTCTTTTCAGACTGCGAAAAATCGCGGTGTTTTGACTCATTTTTTTTGAAAAAGAGGGACCATTATGAAGACCATTTACCATCCAACCCAACTCTCCCCAATACAAAGCGACAGACCGAGATATCTCCCAAAACCGTTGTTTCATAGTAATTTAAGGCTTGACTTGGATAAGCCCGGCCAGTATGGGAAACGATCTGTCGGACGCCGTTTACAGGGGAGGTCTCTATGATCTACGGGAAACTGAAGGAACAGGGTTTTCAGCAACAGCTCGCACGGGTGTTCTCCAGTCCGCAAAGCGTGGGCCGCATTTACGATGAAGCCGATCTGCCCGCATATAACCTTCCGGGTTTAATCAGTGGAACACCAATGGATCATTGGGTTTCGGTTACGCAGCATCTCGATGCGGGCGCAGTGGAGAATGGCCTTGAACGGCTAGTTCGCGCCGCTCAAAAACTCTTTCCAGGGAATGAGGTGTTCAGAAACTGCCTGCAATTGGTGGAGCAATCCACAGGTTTCCGATCCCAGGCACTGGAGGTTCTGTTTCTGGCCTCAAATCCCTTCAAGACCGATTTTGCCGATCTGGGCGTTGCCATGCGGGCCGTGACCCATGGCCTGAGCCGGGCTTCCAATATTGATTTTGTGCCGAAAACCG
>JBNKOV010000067.1:0-13559 GCA_050294955.1 Holophagae bacterium | reverse complement strand
TGTTGGATATCACCGCGCCGCGATCTGGGCAATTCCTCGATTTTGAAAGCTTTTGGGGCGAGGTAAGTCCACAACGGACCTTTGCCCAAATAACCGCCGCGGCTGACCAGTCCCTTGCAGGGGCGGAAGTGTTCGGTTATAAAGACCGTCCGGGCATGGCGGGTTTAAGTCTTACGGGGCAAACCTCACAGCGCCTTGTGTTTAGCCATGTTGCTTCTGTTGAGGCGGGCTGGTGGACTGGTCTTGTTGTAGTGAATCCCAGCGACACAGCGGCGTCCCTTCAAATAACAGCCTTTGATCAGCATGGCCAGCCTTTGGTCACAGCGTCTAAAGCCCTATTGCCAGGGTCCAAGCTGACGGCTTTACTTGATGGGGTGTCACGAGGGGAATCCATGGCCCCCAATGGTTTTCCCTTGGGAACAGCTTGGGTCATGGTTGAGAGCGACGCGCCTCTGGCAGGATATGAGCTTTTTGGGACCCTGGCTGGCGGCTTATTCGCTGGATTACAGGCTGGCCTGGGTTTTGTCCAGGATCTCATTCTTCCCTTTGGCTCTGACGGGGATCATTTCACTGCCATCGCCCTTGTTTCAAAGGAGTCAGGCCCTGTTGAAATAACCCGAATTGACGATGCTGGCGTTGTCAGTTTGCCTGTCGTGATAAATACAAGCGCTAATTCCCGAACTCTTGCATTGGCCCGAGATCTTTTCCCAAATGAAGAGGGGGGCTATTTAAGAGTTAAAAGCCAGGGTGGCGTGCATGCTTTTCAGCTTCATGGTCCTCACGATGGGTCCTGGCTGGTTGGCTTGAATGGGATTTCTCTTCAATAAACAAAAGACATCCGTCCGTCTTTTCTGGTAGAATCGCCCCTTGCGGGCTCATATCCCGCGAGGTTGAGCCATATGCTTTCGTTTACCCTGTTTTTAGTGGCCTTCTCCGGCCTGTTGATATCCAAAAAAGTATTGGGCGATTTTTTCTCGCCCCCGGCTATCTACAATTTTTTCTGGGCTTTCGGACTTGGGAGCCTTGAATTGGGTTGGGTTGATTTCGACCCGCTGCGCAGTCAAGTCTGGCTGGTAATTGGCATTGGGTATCTGGGTTTCATGGGGGGAGCGTTAATTCCTGGGGTTTACGGCGCTTACCGCAACGCCTGGCTGAATGCGAGGCCAGCGTTTCAATATATGGATCGTCATCGTTTTGAAAAAGCGCTGCTTGTGCTCTTTCTGCTTGGGGTATTTGGGTTTCTCGTGCAGCTAGTTCATCTTCAGATGAGCCTTGGGTTGGGTTCCTTTTTAACCGATCCGCAGCTTGCCCGCGAGGAACATTCCAATGTGAAGTATATCGGCCTGCTCAATGTTTTGAACGTGGCCAATTTCGTCATGGCGCTCATGTACCTGCTGCTTTTTAAGCGACCGCGCAAGTGGGTGATTTTTATCATGCTATGGGCTCTGGCCACCACCTTTGTCACCACGGATAGAACCCGGTTCTTCTACATGGTTATTTGGAGCTTTTATATCGGCGTATTCATTTTTCGCCGCCTCAATTTAACGCCCAGGTTTATACTGGCTCTTGGTGCTACCTTTTTGGCTTTATTTGGGTTCTTCGTGCTAGTGGCCAAGATGTACAAAAAGGAAGCCTTTGAAGACAACATGGAATACGTGGATATTCCCAAGGCCTATTCGGCCGTTGTGGATCCCTATATCTATCTCACGGGCAGTTACCCGGTATTGCAGGCATTTTTGGATGATCACACAACGCCCACCTATGGCAAAGCCTCGTTGGGACCGGTGGTGAAGGTTATCGAGCTTTTTTACCCCGAGTTGGAGCGCATCGACATTGTGGGAAAATTTTATCGCGTGCCCATTGAACTGAACGCATGTACTTGGCTAGAGCCGTTTTATAAGGATTTTGGCATGATTGGCGTCGCGGTGGGTCCCTTCGTCATTGGACTCATTTGCATGTGGTCCTATATGGTGATGCGCGCTCGAAAAACCGTTTTTACCGTGTACTTTACATCGCTTCTGTGTTTTTGCACCACCATATCGGCCTTTGTGAATCATTTTACCCAGTTGGCTACCTGGTACTTTGTTTTAGTCGGCTATTTGGTCTACCGATATTGCCATACCAGCGAAGCCCAGCCGGAAGATGGCTTTAGAGAAAAAATATTCAACCTTTAAGTGGCTGATTTTGAAAGATTAAGTCTCTCGTTGCGGCGTACCTTTAAGTTTTTTTTCAACCATTTTTAGAGGCTCCCCGTCCTAAATCATGAAGCGCGATGAAATGTGTGTATCGCGCTTAACACACTCTCCCTTTAAGAGTTCTCCTGCCAGCCGGGCTGCGTCTTTGTTCTCAACGCGGTCCGGCTTATTTTTTAAAGGGAAAGGCTATATCAGCTTTCTTCTTGTGTAACCGCCCACGTCCGTCCTGTCTTTTCTAGCCCGCCCTCCACAGGCAGGGCGGACTTTTTTTTAGTCGCCACCGATTTCTGGTGATAAAATAGCGCTCGTATGTGGAGTTGCTCCAAGGAGAGAGGCGTCATGGAAGAAAAGATTAAAGCAGACATTGAAGAACATATTCAATTATTTGAGGCCATTAGGGAACAGCTACTTTCAGATGTCGTTGCCATGGGTCGTCTCATGCGGGATGTTCTGAACAAAGGAAACAAGATCCTGGCTGCCGGAAATGGCGGTTCGGCCGCAGACGCACAACATTTTGTCGCAGAGCTTGTCGGTCGCTACCTGAAAGAACGGGATCCCCTTGCTGCCATCGCTTTGACGACTGACACCTCCATCCTTACCGCAGTTGGCAATGATTACGGTTACGAGCATGTCTTCAGCAGGCAAGTGGGCGGGCTTGGAAAGGCGGGCGACCTAATGCTGGGCATTAGCACCAGCGGCAACAGCCCCAACCTGGTAAATGCCTTTGAAACAGCCAAAGAGAAAGGGGTTATTACCCTTGCCCTTGTGGGGAAGCAGGGGGGACCTATGATGGAAATGGCCGATCACGCGATTTTGGTTCCATCAAATAATACGCCTCGAATTCAAGAGGCGCAACAGTGGATATGGCATACATGGTGCGATCTTATTGACAGTCTTTAACGACTGCCGCAGCTTCCGAACGAGGCTTGCATGAGAACGAAGTCCAATACGGTGGTGTGGTCGTCGGCGTCTAGATCAAGCAGCGTTGTTAATGGCCAGAATGGCAAAGCCAGGGTCAGGTCCGCAAGGTCTATATCCCCATCGGTGTCCAAATCTAAGCCAGGAGGACAGATTCCCAGTTCCACGGCGCCCATATCTGGATTGTCATCTCTGGTGTTTCCAAGCAGATCCACAGTTGGCGCTTCCGCTGCATTGGCTGTGCCTGCAATGGGTCCGGAAGCTCCGGGTATTCCAAAAGCGGCCAACCGCTCAAATTCTTCCCTGATAGATTGGCTGCCGCTGGCGAAACCATCATCCCAAAAAGGCAACTGGAGGCCGGTCTGATCGGGAAGCTCGGGATTTTCAATCACCCGGTTGGGGTCGTCTGTAAAATTGATCAGCTCATTTCCATCTTCAGGAATGGGGGCGCCACCGTTCCAGTAAAGGTTGTGATCCAAAACAAATGTAGCCGTATCGCCTATGGGCGTGTCTGAAAAATCGTTTGAACCCGATGCAGCCATACCCATGGTCTCTGTCGGGTCTGACCAGATGTTGTTATAGAAATGGATTTCCTGATTTATGGGGTTTAAGCCCTCTCGATTCAATCGCATCGCGTATGCCAAACTTGGTAGGTTTCCTGAAATCGTGTTGTTGCGAAAGGTGATGTTTCGCCCGCCCTTTACACCGAAAACCGCTCTCATCACGTTGTCGCTGTTTCCAATGAATAGATTGTTTTCAACTGTAATGTTTTCAGCCTCATAAAAGTCATGTCCATCTTCTCCGACCAACACAAAATTGGAGCCTGATGAGCCTTGCCAGTTGAGAAAGATATTTCGGTGGATGAGATGTTCCCCATTTTCGGGGAGTCCTGCGGAGTTTTTCATGACAATAAAACTACTGGTATCGTTGTTGTTAGGTCTGCCGCTGCCCTCAAAAAAGTTCATGAAGACATTATCCCGAACTTCAACATCCGTGACCCCATTGATGTCCATATGTTCGTCTGAACCTTCTTGATTGTAAAAGAGGTTGCTCTCCACCAGGACTTCCCTTGCCCCATTATTAATTTTAAGAAGGTCATTGTTGAAACTGTCGTGAATGATGTTGTTCCTAAAAATAATTTGGCTCACCGCATCCAGTCCACCAGGATCTCCTCGTAAATCTTGGACCTGAATTACAAGCGCGTTGGCGCCTGGACCATCGTGAGCTATGTCGAAACCTTCCAGGGTGATGCCGATACCTTCGTAACATGTGACGACCGTGCTGTCGTGACGTAGGAGGGCCTGGTAGGGAACCTCTGACCGCACTGTGATTCCTGGGTTGAAAACCCCTCTCAAGCGGGTTCTCCCCGAGTAAAGGCCGGGCTTGACCAAAATAAGCGCCCCATCCGGCGCGTTGTCAAGGGCGTGAGTTATTGTTGCCCATGGATTATTCGACTGGCCTGTCCCTGTTAAATCGTTGCCATCAGTCGCAACATACAATGTGTCTCCCGCCGTTAGCGTGGCGGCAAATAACAGCATTACAAAAAAGCCGCTTTCTCTGGTTAAGCAACCCATGATCTGCCTCCCTGAATGGTTTTCCATTGTAGAGGTAAAGCAAAAACGTGTCTGTGCCGCCGGTCACAAAAGAATTTAAAGATGCAATAATCGGACGTAGCCAAACCTGACAATGGAAATAAGCACCTGCCTTGCTAAAGCCTCAGAGTAAAAAAGAGAGCTTGTTATGAGGTCTTCATAGGGAATGGAGACCCCTATTCGGGATTTGTTTAAGAAGAAAAATACTATCGCCAATTTTAGGGGTGTGAGCAATCTTTGTGATGTAAAGCCTTTTTTTTTAGTGGGTTGGATCTTTTGGGCGTTGCGTTGTAATAGTGTCATTGCGCCAGAATCGCTAATTTTTCAAAGAATAGTCATGCATTTTCTGAGAAATTTTGTTATGTTGTATACTAATATGATTTGTAGAACAGGTGTTGTAATTTATGATAATCTATCCCTGTTCCGCAGGGACCCGATTTGCGGGAAGCGGCAAAATCAAACTAAAAGGCATTACGGCATGAAGCTTCATCTCTATTTTTTGAGTCTCTTGCTTCTCTTTTCAACCTTCTCTTCTGCTGCGCAAAATAAACAGATCCTGAAGAAGATGGATGAACAAAGTTATGCTGCAATCAGCTTTAAGCGGGGGTCATACCTCGATGTGCGCGTTGATTCGGAAAAAGAATTAATTCCCGCCCTTAAGATCTATGTGGGACAACTGGATCAGCAGCGTTTTTCATTTAAAAAACGTGGCGTAGTCAAAATTAACAGCAAAAGGGCTCTCGTTCCTTTTAGCCAGTTGTCCCCAGGGTTCCAAAAGAGCTGGCTGCAGAAGGTTTGGCCGGACGATGTCTTGAAAAACGGTTTTCTGCACCACACCGTGGCCTATTCTGGCCATGAAACTCTGTGGACTTTGGCCGAGCTTTTTACAGGGAATGGGCAAAACTATAAGGGCATCAAAAAGGCCTCAGGTCTCAGAAGCGACCAGATTGGTCGGGGACGAAAATTAAAAATTCCTGAGTCCATGCTGAGAGACATTTTGAAACCAAGGCCCAATATGGATTTTGGCAAGCCAAAAGAACCGGTTTTTGCAGCCAAGGCGGAAGTAAGAGAAACAGCTTTTCTTGGTGAAAGCGACCCAAAGCCGGTTGTTTCTGCTCCTGGCGATCCAGTTGCCAGTCGCAATTTTGGCGCGGTTGAAACGCCAAAGACCGAAGCCGTTAAAGAACCAGGCCCTAATAACAAGACCATCGGAACAACTTCCGCACCCGCGCCCATTTCAGGGGAGCAAAAAAAGCCTGCCCCTCAGATAGGCGAGGTAAAAAAGCCTCAAAATCAGGAAGCAAGGTCAAACAAGGACATTCTCAAGTTATTGCCTCCTGAGCGCAAGGAACTCACCTATGGCGAAGATTCAAAAGGTCGCTACGCGCAATACAAATTGAAGGCGGGGGAAGCGATTTATTCGTCCGTGGTGGTGCGGTTCTGTGGCCTGGTAAAAGCAAACGATGTGAACAGAGTGGCCGGTGACATTATTGCCCATAATGGCATTAAAGATGAAACCGATCTGGCCATTGGGCATCCCATTCGCATTCCTTACGATCTACTCGAAGCGGAATTCAAAAGTGAAAACGATCCTGAGTTTATCGCCTATTTAGAGAATCTGGAAGACATCTCACAGGTTAGCACCCGTGTTCTCGCTCGTGATTTGGAAGGAGTCTACATTATTCTGGACTCTGGACATGGCGGTCGCGACCCTGGAGCCCGGTTTGGAAATGTATGGGAAGACGACTTTGTATACGATATCATTTGCCGGATCAAGAAGCGCCTCGAAGTAGAAACTTCGGCCACCGTGTTCACCACCGTTATGGATCCTTCCGTCCAGTATAAAATTCAGGACGTCAGTCGGTTCAGCCAGGACAAAGACGAATTTCTTTTAACCTCTCCGCGGTTCCCCCTCAATTCTACTCGGGTGACTACCGATGGCGTAAATTTACGCTGGTTGATTGCAAATCATCGGTTTCATAAGCTAAGAGAGAAAGGGGTTCCTGAAGAAAACGTTGTGTTTGCCTCTTTCCATGCAGACTCCCTCCACAGAAGCCTTTCGGGAAGCATGGTCTATGTGCCGGACGCCAGGAAGTATCCCAAAAACGTCGCCCCTTCGAGGCGTTTCAAAAAATATCGGGAGTACCAGGGAAGCAATTTTAATACGAATCACAAAATGGCTCAGCAGGCTCAGGCTCACAGCACCAATCTCGCGCGGCACTTCATTAATGAATCGAGAGACGCCAAACTGCCTATTCATCGGCAAAAGCCCATTCGAAGCGTTATTTTTCGCAACCCCACCACTCCCTTTGTGCCTGCCGTATTGCGTTACAATCGCATACCAACCCGTTGTCTAATTGAAGTCTGTAATCTCAATAACAAGAAAGATCGCACCCGTTTGAAAGATTCTCGGTACCGTCAGGGCGTAGCCGACGCTTTCGTTAGCGCTCTTTATAAAACTTATGGGCAGAATCAGAACGCCTCCCTTGTTCAGTCTGCTCGAACCAGACAATCTGGAGAATAGCTATGAATAATGATGCATTCATTTCCAACGCCGACATTCGCCCTATTGAATTTCTACAAGACTCCTTTCAAATGATAAAAGATCGGTACTGGTTGTTTGTTGGCATATGCGCCATAGCGCTTATTTTAGCATCCTATGTTCCTCTCGGCATTCTTTTAGGTCCAATGTTCTGCGGAATTTATCTGTGCTTTTTCAAACAGATGGACGGTCAGGATGTTGAGTTTGGCGATCTTTTTAAGGGGTTCGATTTCTTCCTGGAGAGTTTTATTGTTTCCATTCTGATCACCCTTGGTACGTACTTTTTTATGGCAATTGTTTATCTAATTCTGATCTTCGGGGTGTTTGGAGCCGCCTTTGGCGCTTCAGCTTTGGGAAACGAGGCGGGAGCCGTAGCAGGAATAGTAATGGTCCTTTCATTGCTATTTTGCAGTTTCTTTGTTTTGATCCTGGTCTCCATCCTGTTTGTTTTCAGCTACCCTCTCATCGTTGAAAAGGGTATGAAAGCTGTAGACGCCATGACCTTGAGCGCCAAGGCTGTACGGAATAACTTTTTCGGAATATTAATGCTGATGATCGTTAACAGCATACTGGCCTTCTTCGCCTGCCTATTGTGCTATCTTCCCATTTTCTTGGTGTTTCCCATTATCTTTGGCTCTATGGCCATTGCTTATCGCAAGGTGTTCCCACAATTAGCATGAAACTGCCATTTCAAAAGCCACCCTCTTCCATTTGTATACTGAGACTTTCGGCCATTGGTGATGTAACTCACGTCGTGCCAGTTGTTCGCACCGTCCAACATCATTGGCCTGAGACGAAGATCACCTGGATTATCGGAAAATTGGAGGCTACTCTGGTCGGCGACCTTCCCGGCGTCGATTTTGTAGTTTTCGATAAGTCCCGTGGGTGGAAGGCCTTGATGGATCTTCGCAAACAACTGTCACAAAAGCGGTTCGATATCCTGCTTAATATGCAGGTGGCCTTCAGGGCCAGTATGGCCGGGCTCATGGTGAAATCGCCAATTAAATTGGGTTTTGATAAAGAGAGAGCTCGTGACAATCAGTGGCTTTTTACCAATGCCAAGATTGCGCCCAACCCACGAAAGCACGTATTGGACGGATTTTTCGATTTCCTAACCGCCATGGGCATTGAAGACCGAAATATGGTCTGGGATATCCCCATTCCTGACGCTGCAAAAAACTTTGCAATTCAGCACATACCACCAAACGTTCCTGTTCTGGCCATTAACCCCTGCTCAAGCAACAGGGCTCGCAATTGGAGAAATTGGCGTGTGGAGTATTATGCCGAATTAGCCAATTACGCACATGATTCTCACGGCATGACCGTCGTGCTCACTGGTGGACCCGATGACATGGAGCGTCGTTATGCTGAAGAGATTATGGCGGCCTGTAGTCATCCTCCCATTAATCTTGTTGGGAAGACCAGATTGAAGGAATTGTTGGCTGTGCTTGACCGCGCCCAAGTCATTCTATCACCTGATACTGGACCCGCCCATATGGGAACCGCTGTAGGAACACCGGTTATTGGCTTATACGCCTCAAGCAATCCCTATCGAACGGGACCCTATTTAAGTCTTCCCCTTGTGGTGAATCAATACCCCGCCTCTCTAATGCGGGCTCATCAATTGGACGTGGAAACAGCGCGTTGGGGCAAGCGGGTTAGAGATCCCCAGGTCATGGATTGGATTTCACCCAAAGATGTGAAGCTCAAGTTGGACGAAGCGATGGCTCAATCCTCTAAGGTGCGCTCGTAAACCTTTTGGAATTGCCTGGTTTGACGATCTTCGGACCAGGTATACAGCGCAATGCGATCAACCAAAAGGCGGTCCTTGGCTGGTCTAATTTTTGAAGCCCATTCTCTCGCAACTCTCTGACCATCAGACCCGTATTTTCGTTTGGGCCTTGCAATGGTAATATGAGCTAGAGGTGGCCGGTTTTCACTTTGGGTATGAGCGGCCTGGCTTAAGCCGTCTCGGAACGCGCCAATATATTCACAAGCCTTTTCTCTTCCAGTGGATAAAGAAAATGCAAGTGCTGAAAATCGCCTGGGTGTTGGAAGGGTTAGCACCGATCCGAGTTGAATTTCAAAGGGCTTGGCTTGTATGGTCTTAATTAACTGGATCACGTCTTGGGCGCGGCCAGGATCCATGGCTCTGAAAAATGCGATAGTCATGTGAATATCCTCTACCTGAAATCCCAGGCATTGTTCTGGTAATCCTTTTAATGTATCAGGCAACCAGTCCTGAGCTGGAATTGGAAAAGCAGCGAACCAGTTTGGTTTCATGATCTTCTTCTTTAAAAATAATTGTTATGGGCGCCTTAACTTTAAATCAAAAACTAAAGCTTTGACCCAATTTACTATAGCAGAATTGGTTCTTCCCTGTAGGAAATGTCGAACATGGTTGTTAGGTTTTTCTGACAGTTTTGGGCAGGACTGGCCATTGAATTCCAAGTGTGTGTCCTCTAACCAACTGTTTTTGAAAGAGAATTTTGTTCTGGCCCGACTTTTGCCTTTGTTTCCCTATCAGGCCGGACTATTTCGGCATGGATTTTTTCTACAAATGGGATATGATCCTTTTGGAGGCAGTATGCTGCGATTGAGTAAATTACTATCTTTAGTGTGGTTGCTAGCTGCAATAGGGATACAAGGAAATGAAGAAAATTCCTTTTTTGTTGAGTCTATTGAGTTTAAGGGTGTGAAGTATGTTTCTCAATCCATTCTCAGAGCCGAGCTTAAATTGGAAGAGGGAGCTTACTACACAGAGGAGGAACTGAAGAATGGCCAGTATCGGCTTGATCGGCTCACATTTATTTGGCGATCTGAGATTGCGTTGCGAAAGGGTTCAAAGCGAGGCGCCTATCGTCTTGTGATAACCATTGAGGAAACACGGCGATTTTTCTGGCACCTTGATACCAATCTGGTTTATACAAGCGAGCATTATACCGAGGTGGACGAGCCGGGAAGTGGTTTGTTGCATCTTCAAACATCTATCTTATCTCTTGGCTATAGATGGTTTTTTAGAAAAAGCGAACTGAGGTTACAGGCTCCTGGTTTGGTGAGTTATCTAAATTACGACTTGTTTGGAACGGGGGCGGTTTTAAATACGGGATTTGGGCCTACACCTGGGAAATGGGATCGAGATGACTCTTTTGGCAGATCTCCCTTTCCGGTGAATGGAGAATTAGCTGATATTGTTCTTGAGTCCAGCGATTTATTGGGTTACATCTCTTTCAGCTTCCCCTTGGGTGGTGATCATTGGCTTCATGCAAACGCATTCTCTGGAGGGGGTGAGCTGGAATCCCTCAATCTGTTGACCATGCCTGACCTTGCATTTGAAAATACAGAAATCGGTTTTGGAAATGCTTCTATTAATTGGAGCTATAACAAAACAGATCATCCAACTTTTACTACCTCGGGTCTGGTTCTTCAGGCTGGATTCGCCCATGACTGGTTGGATTTTGATTTTGCAGAATCTCAGAAACCCAAAGCTGTCCAGGAATGGGTTCGAGATATGGGGTATATGGTGGTAAGGAGGTTTTGGGAACTCAGTCCAGATCAGACATTTGGCATTATGTTAAATGGAAATTGGGGAAATAACAGGCATAAGGGTGTGAACGCGAGGGTTCCAGAAGACTATCAGTCGGGCAAATTTGGTTTGGATCTTCTTTATGGTCGGAACTTTTTGGACCGTCGTTTTTTGAAAAAAAATCGTGACTTCAGGTTCGAAGCCAAGGTAGGCTATCACTATAGCGCTTCAGACCTGGTTGATGTATTTCCCACTGCTAAGTATGGTCAATATGAGGCAGAGGTATCTTTTACGGCTAGGGATGATTTTGGAACCCTTCGTCTTGGACTCAGATATGAATCCAAAGACCGGGGGTTGTGGCCATGATGATGCTTTTGCTGCATACGTTTTTGGCTCCTCTCATCCTTGGTACTGGGAATCCCAAGTTTGGACTTTCTAATGCGGGTGATTTGGCAATTGGGTTCCCTGCTGAACTGTTTAAGGAAAAGAAAATCGAAACTCAATTACAGTCGGGATTAACGACAACCATGCTGGTAACCGTGGTTGGGCAAAACGGTAGAAAAGTACGAGGCGGCGCTCGAGTTGATATCCGGTTTGAGCCATGGGATGAGATTTACCATATTTCGATTTTTCACTACAGTGGCGATAAAGAAATTCTGGTGCTGCAATCCCATAAGGTCCTCATGGATTTGCTAACCGGCAGACGCATTAGGATTGCTTCAAGTCAGGCGGCGGCTCGTTTGTTGATTACCCTTCAAGTTCTTCCTTTTTCTAAAACGGAACAGGTGGATACTCAAAAATGGTTTTCCAAAACCCTGGCTAGTAATCAACAGGGTTCCGGCTACATGTTGGATCTGATCTTTGCTGCATCTATTAAGCGTAAGACGTCTCGAAAATTTCAATGGACGGTGGATTGGGAACCATGAATTTTCGAATTATCTGGCTTGCGGTAGTTGTAATGGTCATCGCCGCTCTAATCATCTTTCAGGTTTTTCAGAGCCAATTCTCTGGTGGATTGTTGAATGTGGCTCTGGATCCAGAGCTTCAAGAGGCGCTCAGTCTGGCTTTGGAAGATCAAAAGCGTTTGTCACAACTGGATCCTGAGAATGAAGGCGCTTATAGGGCGCGGTTTGAGCGACTCCACAAAATTCAAACTCGTTACTTGATTTTGGAGCATAATCGTCAAGAGATTGAAATGCGATTTCGCTATGCTATGATGGTTGTGTTGGGCTTGATCCTGGCTGGTGGAGCCGCTTTCTATATACGCAATCACCAAAGCCGAGAACGTCGGCTTGCGAGATTTCAAACTCATTTAGAAGCGCTTTCTGATGGGCGAACTGATATAACGGTTGATGATAAAGGGCCTGATGCTCTGGGACGCATTGGCTCCATGATTGAAGAAACTTCTCAGGTTATTCTTAAACAGAGAAATCGTTTAGCCAGTTTGGAAAGCTTATCGGCATGGCAAGAAGCCGCAAGACGACATGCCCATGAAATAAGAACTCCATTAACGGCTGCGCGCATGGAGCTTAACCAGATGGCCCGATCTTTGGTTAATCAGGCGCCGGAGCTTGCCAACGAAATTGAGGAATTTAAAACGAGCATCAACGAAGAATTGGATTTATTGAAGAGCTTTACTCAACAATTCACATCCTTCGCTAAAATTGGGAAACCAAGGATGGAGCTGGTGTCTGCCTATGCGCTTGTGGAAAGATTTACCAGGTTCTTTGGTGATGCGTGGCCGAATTTAACTCTAAATTTGGAAGGTTCCGATCCTCGGATTTCTCTGTTTTTGGATAGGGAAATGGTGCGTCAGGTTCTGGTGAATCTTTGCAATAACGCCTCTCATGCTTTAGAAGGGGGCGCTGGTGTAGTTTCTTTTTCTGTTCTTGACAAAGGCGCCTTGGGTATACTAGAAGTCCGAGATAATGGGCCAGGCATCTCTTCAGATATCCTTCCGCATTTGTTTAGACCCTATACTACAACTAGAAAAATAGGAGAGGGCATGGGTTTGGGACTCTCCATTTGCAAGAAGATCATGTTAGACCATGAGGGAGACTTAACCTTGCATCAAACCTCATCAGAAGGAACCTGTTTTCGGTTGTCTTTGCCAAAGGCCCTTAATGACCATTAGGAATGATTATGACCAGAATATATATTGTAGAAGATAACAATAAAATTCGAAAAAACACTATGTTTCAGTTGGAGGAAGCGGGGTACGAGACTTTTGGTCTGGTTTCAGGTGAAGATGCCCTTGCTTTCATAGATGAGAACGGTTTGCCTGATCTACTGTTATTGGATGTGCGCTTGGATGGCATAAGCGGCGTTGAGCTGGCGGCCGCTCTTGGTGAACAGAGGCGTTTGCCGCCAACTATCATTTTTTCTGGAGAAGCTTCGATTAGTGAAACCGTTGGCGCTTTGAAATTAGGTGTTTATGATTTTTTGGAGAAGCCCGTTTCTCATGAACGGTTGATTCATTCTGTGCATAATTGTCTTGAAAACGCGCGGCTTAAAGAGCACATAGCAAAATTGGAGAGAAACAACCCTCAAGGATCTGGATTGCTAGGGGATTCTGGCGTGATGGCGCGACTTCGAGAGCAGATTCAGCTGGCAGCTCCCACCCAGGGAAGGATTCTCATCCGTGGCGAAAGTGGATCCGGGAAAGAGCTGGTCGCTGGTTGTATTCATTATATGAGTCCTAGGAAGAACAAACCGTTTGTGAAAATTAACTGTGCTGCTATTCCGGATCATCTCATTGAGTCTGAGCTGTTTGGGCATGTGCGAGG